>NZ_LZKD01000128.1:0-57534 GCF_001668695.1 Mycobacterium sp. E2497 | reverse complement strand
GCCGATCTGGCGCCGCTGGCCGCGTCGCTGCAACCGCTGCGCGCCGCGCCCGGCCAGGTGCTGATGCAGCAGGGCGAGCAGGCGGTCTCCTTCCTGCTCATCTCCTCGGGAATCGTGGAGATCACCCATGTCGGCGATGACGGCGTGGTCATCGTGGAGCACGCCTTTCCCGGGATGCTCATCGGGGAGATCGCCCTGCTGCGGCACATCCCGCGGACCGCTACCGTCACCACCGCAGGCCCGCTGACCGGGTGGATCGGCGACAACGACGCCTTCGTCCGTATGGTCCACATCCCCGGGGTCATGGAGCGGCTGCTGCGCACGGTGCGCCAGCGTCTCGCCGCGTTCATCACGCCGATCCCCATTCGTGTCCGCGATGGAACAGACCTGATGCTGCGGCCGGTGCTGCCCGGCGACAGCGAGCGAACCGTGCACGGGCACATCCAATTCTCCAGCGAGACGCTGTACCGGCGGTTCATGACACCGCGCCTTCCCACCCCGGCGCTGATGCACTACCTCTCGGAGGTCGACTACGTCGACCACTTCGTCTGGGTGGTGATCGACTCAGGGAACCCGGTGGCCGACGCGCGCTACGTGCGCGCCGAAGGCGACCGCAGCGTCGCCGAGATCGCGTTCACCGTCGCCGACGCCTATCAGGGCCGCGGGATCGGCACCTTTCTGATCAACGCCCTGTCCATTGCCGCCCGGGTCGCCGGCGTCGAAAGATTCTCGGCCCGAATGCTTTCCGATAACCTGCCGATGCGGACGATCATGGACCATCACGGCGCGATCTGGCAGCGCGAGGACGTCGGCGTCATCACCACCGTCATCGACGTCCCGCGCCGGCGTGACCACGGATTCCGGCGCGACGTGGCCGCCCAGATCGAGCACGTCGCCCGCCAGATGATCGAGGTGGTCGGCTGACGCCGCACCCGGTGCTACGAACGAGCATGCGGCCGTTCCGGTTTGGCGCGGTGACAACTCCCGCGCTGGCGTTGCTGGTGGCCGCGTGCACCCACGCACCGGCGCCCGCCGCGTCGCCGACGCCCACGAAGGCGCCACCGCCGACGGCGGTCAACCCGGCCAACATCAAGCGGGTGGTTCGCGAGCTGCCGCCCGGTTACGAGGCGACCACGGGCATCCCCAGCGGGGCGTCCCCGCAAGTGATCTGGAGCCTGGGGCCCAATGCTTCGGACACCAAGGTGCGGCCGCCGCAATGCGGGGCGCTGGCCGACCCCGGCAACGGACGTGACCAGTCGGCGCAGGGGGTGTCCGCCTCGGGCAGCGGCGGCATCGTCGACGCGGTGGTGGTGGCTTTGCCGGGGCCGGTGGTCCGGCCCGACGACGTGGTCGCCGCGTGCGGCCAGTGGACCATGACCGTCGCACGCAGCACGGCGAGCGTGCACCTCACCGACGCTCCCCGCATCGACGGCGCCCAAACCCTCGGTATGGTGGCCGACGTCAAATCGTCCGTCGAGTCGGGCACCGAGATTGATTCGCGCACATACACCTTCATCGCATACCTGGGCAACTTCTACGCGTTCACCACGCTGACCACCGATCCGGGTTCGGTGGTCCCAGCGCTGCCGCCGCAATTCGCCGCCGATCTGCTCGTCAAAACGGTGTCCACGTTGCGCAGCTGACGCGCCGGCCTTCGGTAGATTAGCCACGGTGTTCAAAGTGGCGGTCACGGTCGCGGCGGTGGGTGTGCTCGCCGGATGCTCGTCGGGGGCGCCTAGCTCGGCGAACGTCGACATCAAGAAGGTCGCCGACGTGAAGTCGAGCTTCGGGCCGGAGTTCAAGGTCACCGACATCGGGGAGCGGGGGATCGATCCCAAGGTGCTCTCCGGCCGCAAGCTCCCGGAGGGCCTCACGTTCGACCCGGCCAATTGCGCCAAGGCGGCGACGGGACCGGAGATGCCCCCCGACCTGCAGGGCAACATGGCCGCCGTCTCCGCCGAGGGCAAGGGCAACCGATTCGTCGTGATCGCCGTGGAGACCTCAAAAGCCTTGCCGTTCAACGACCCCGGCAAGGAGTGCGCCAAGGTGGCGTTCACCGGACCGCAATTGCGTGGCGGCCTCGAGGTGGTCGACGCGCCGCACATCGACGGGGCCCGCACGCTGGGGGTGCACCGCGTCCTGCAGGCGCTGGCCCCGGGCGGTGCCCGCACGGGCGAGCTCTACGACTATTCGGCCCAATTCGGTGACTACCAGGTGATCGTCACCGCCAATCCGCTGGTGGTCCCCGGGCAGCCGGTCGCGCCGGTCGATACGCAACGGGCCCGCGACTTGCTCGTCAGCGCGGTGAAGTCGGTCCGCGGCTAGCGAATGGGGCGGGCCTAACGGACGCCGCGCGGCCGGAACTGGATGCTGATGCGCGGGCCCACCGGTGTGGTCGTCTTGGGTACGGCATGCTCCCAGGTGCGCTGGCACGAGCCCCCCATCACCAGCAGGTCCCCGTGCGCCTGGGGCAGCCGCAACGACGGCCCGCCACCGCGCCGCCGCATGGCGAAGGTGCGGGTGGCGCCCAGGCTGACGATCGCCACCATGGTGTCCTCGGAGCTGCTGCGCCCGATGGTGTCGCCGTGCCAGGCGACGCTGTCCGAGCCGTCGCGGTAGCAGCACAACCCGACGGTGGTGAACGGCTCACCGAGCTCGCCCGCGTAGATGTCGTTGAGCCGGCGCCGCAGCCTGGCCAGCAGCGGGTGCGGCGGGTCCTCGACGGTCAGGTCGTGAAAGCTCACCAGCCGCGGCACGTCGACCACACGGTCGTACATCTGGCGGCGTTCCTCTCGCCAGGGCACGCCCGACAGCAGGCCGTCGAGCAGATCGTCGGCGTCGGTGAGCCAACCCGCGCGGATCTCGATGAAGGCGCCGTCACCGAGTTCTCTGCGCTCGGTGTGTGCGAACAGGGAGCCTTGTACCGCGATCTCCACGGCGGCCAGTCTATCGCACATCCGTTCGATGAAGAGGGGACCGGCCGTCCGAGCGGCTACCGTTTTCCTTGTGGGCGTGGTTGAGCTGGGCACCAATTCCGAGGTGGGCACGCTGCGGGTCGTGATCCTGCATCGACCGGGCGGCGAGCTGCGGCGGCTCAATCCGCGCAACATGGATCAGTTGCTCTTCGACGGGCTGCCCTGGGTCGCGCGCGCGCAGGACGAACACGACCGCTTCGCCGCGCTGCTGCGGTCACGGGGCGTCGAGGTGCTGCTGTTGTCGGACCTGCTGGCCGAGGCGTTGACCCACAGCGGGGCGGCGCGGATGCAGGGCGTCGCCGCCGCGGTCGACGCGCGGAGGCTCGGAGTGCCGCTGGCGCAAGCGCTTTCGTCCTACCTGCGCGGGTTGGACCCGGGCAGGCTGGCTCAGGTGCTGATGGCCGGCATGACGTTCAACGAACTGCCCTCGGACATCCGGACCGACGTGTCGCTGGTGCTGCGCATGCACCAGGGGGCGGACTTCGTCATCGAGCCGCTGCCCAACCTGGTGTTCACCCGCGACTCGTCGATATGGATCGGCCCGCGGGTGGTCATTCCCACGCTGGCGCTGCGCGCCCGGGTCCGCGAGGCGTCGCTGACCGATCTGATCTACGCGCATCACCCGCGGTTCACCGGGGTGCGGCGCGCCTACGAGTCGCGCACCGCCCCGGTCGAGGGCGGCGACGTGCTGCTGCTCGCTCCCGGTGTGGTCGCGGTCGGCGTCGGTGAACGCACCACCCCGGCGGGCGCGGAAGCGTTGGCCCGCAGCCTTTTCGACGACGACCTGGCCCACAAGGTGCTCGCCGTGCCGATCGCGCAGCGGCGTGCGCAGATGCACCTGGACACGGTGTGCACGATGGTCGACACCGACACCGTGGTGATGTACGCCAATGTGGTCGACACGCTGTCGGCGTTCACCATCGAGCGCACGCCGGACGGTGTGGCGATCAGCGATGAGGCGCCGTTTCTGGAGGCCGCCGCCAAGGCGATGGAGATCGACCGGCTGCGGGTGATCGACACGGGGTTGGACCCCGTGATCGCCGAGCGGGAGCAGTGGGACGACGGCAACAACACCCTGGCGTTGGCGCCGGGGGTCGTCGTCGCCTACGAGCGCAACGCGCAGACCAACGCCCGCCTGCTGGACGCGGGCATCGAGGTGCTGACCATCGCGGGGTCCGAGCTGGGCACCGGCCGCGGCGGCCCCCGCTGCATGTCCTGTCCGGTCGCCCGCGATCCGCTGTAGCCGTTGCGCTGAGATTGCCGCCATGGTCGTCGCTGGGGGCCGAACCGCAACCCTCACGGCAATCTCGGCGACGAACGGCGGGCCAGCGCCTCGCGGGCCCGTCGGGCGATGATGCCGGGACGATCCTCGTTGATGACCCTGATCACGGTCCAGCCGAGGCTTGCCACCATCTCGGCCCGGCGAATGTCTTTCACATACTGGCCGCGATCGGTGCGGTGCTGTTCGCCGTCGTACTCCAGCGCCACCATCGGTTCTTCCCACCCCATGTCCAGGTAGGCGACCAGCCGACCGTCGGTCACCCTGATCTGCGTGGTGGGCCGCGGCAAGCCGGCGTCGATCAACACGAGGCGCAGCCAGCTTTCCTTCGGCGACTGTGCACCCCCGTCCATCAGGGACAGGGCTGCCCGGCATCGCCGAACGCCCCGGACCCCCTTGTTGCGGGCGAAGAGCGGAGCCACGTCGGCCGGGGCGAGGCCGGTCGCGGCCGACAACGCGTCAAGGTGGGCCACCGCGAGACCGCGCGGCAGATGGCGCCCCAGGTCGAATGCCGTACGCGTCGGGCTGGTGATCGGTAGCCCATCGAGGTCGACGACATCCTCTGCGCTGATGCGTTCGCGGCGGATGATGACGCCGGGTGGCGGGTGGTGGAAAGGCCCGATGATCTCGACGGGCGCGAGGTCGTCGACCCATTTCGCCCCGTGCAGCGCGGCGGCCGCCCGGCCGGCGATGATCGCCCGCCTGCCCGACCACAGCCAGGCCGCCCAGATATTGTCGTGAAGCGACCTGGGCGCATTCTTCGGCACGTACACGTCGCGATGGATTCGCCGGTAGCGGCAACGCAATTGGCCGCGCGTGAGCGAACCGCCCGCTATCGCTTCGCTTCCGATAAAGGTCCCCGCCACGCGCCCATCATGGACGCCACGACCGATCTCGCGTCCACATTGCCGCCAGGGTTGTGGACAGCGTGCGAAGCGCAGCCCTCAGGGCAATCTCGGCGACGAACGGCGGGCAAAGCCATCAGCGCCAGCTGGGCAGCCAGATCTCCATGTCCCACGTCTGCTGCGAAATCGGCAGCCCGGTGAGCACCGGGAACAGCCAGGCGAAATTGGTCACCACCAACGCGACGTAACAACAGACGGCGATCAGCCCCAGCGTGCGTCGCTCCTGGGTGAGACCGCGCGTCCGGCCGGGCGGGTAGAGGATGTCCCCACATATCAGGGCGATCCCCATCACCAGGAACGGCGCCATCGTCGCCGCGTAGAAGAAGTACATCTGCCGGTCGATGTCGGCGAACCAGGGCAGCCACCCGGCGCAATACCCGGTCAGCACAACGGCATAACGCCAGTCGCGGCGGACGAAGGTGCGCCAGCAGGCGTAGAGCAGGACCGGCACGGCCAGCCACCACATGGTCGGGGTGCCCACCAGCATCTCCGCCTTGACGCACGACTGCCCGCCGCATCCGGAGACGTTCTGCAGGTCGATCGCGTACAGCACCGGCCGCAACGACATCGGCCAGCTCCACGGCTTGGACTCCCACGGGTGGTGGTTACCGGCGGCGTTCGTCAGGCTCTTGTGGAATTTGAACGCCATGGCGGTGTAGTGCCATAGCGAGCGGATGGCGTCCGGGAGCGGGACCACCGAACGGGGGCCGATGGACTGACCGACCTCGTGCCGATCGATCGCCGTCTCGGACGCGAACCAGGGCGCGTAGCTGGCCAGATAGACGGCGAACGGGATGAGCACCAGCGCGTAGACGGTGGGGATCAGATCCCGGCCCAACATCCCCGCCCACGGCCGGGTCACCTGGTACTGGCGCCGCGCCGCGACGTCGAAGGCCAACGACATCGCGCCGAAGAACAGCACGAAATACACACCCGACCACTTTGTCCCGCACGCCAATCCGAGCAGGACGCCCGCAGAGAACCGCCACCAGCGCACCCCCAGCCGCGGGCCCCACAGCGTCTCGGCGGCGCGGCCCTCGAGCAGCGCGACGTGCATGCGCCGGCGCACCTCGTCCCGGTCGACGATCAGCGCGCCGAACGCCGCGACCACGAAGAAGGTGAGGATGCCGTCGAGCAGGGCGGTCCGGGCGGTGACGAAGCTGACGCCGTCGCAGATCACCAGCACGCCGGCGATGGCGCCGACCAGCGTCGAGCGGCTGATCCGCCGCACGATCCGCATCACCAGCACGACCAGCACCACGCCGAGCAGGGCGCCGGTGAATCGCCAGCCGACGCCGGTGTAGCCGAAGACCGCCTCACCGATCGCGATCAGTTGCTTGCCGACCGGCGGATGGACCACCAGGCCGAACCCGGGGTTGTCCTCGACCCCGTGGTTGTGCAACGCCTGCCAGGCCTGCGGCGCGTAATGCTTCTCGTCGAAGATGGGCGTGCCGGCATCGGTCGGCGAACCCAGGTTGAGGAACCGGCTGATCGCGGCCAGCACGGCGATCACGCCCGTCACGACCCAGCCGCGAATCTGATCGGTCGGCCCGAAATCGGCCACCGGGACCATCGGCCCCGGGCTGACGACGGGCACGACGCGCTCCTGGCCGGCGACCGGGGTTTCGCGGGGCGGGGCGGACATCGGTGTCGATCGTAGGCTGTCCGTCATGACCACCGGCCGCCTGTTGCTGGGCGCGACCCCGTTGGGCCAGCCGTCGGACGCCTCGCCCCGCCTGATCGACGCCCTCGCCCGCGCCGACGTGGTGGCGGCCGAGGACACCCGCCGGGTGCGGACGCTGGCGAAGGCCCTGGACGTCACGATCACCGGCCGGGTGGTCAGCCTGTTCGACCGCGTCGAGGCGGCCCGGGTGGAGCCCCTGATCGCCGCCGTCAAGGCCGGCGCGACGGTGCTGGTGGTCAGCGATGCCGGGATGCCGCTGGTCAGCGATCCCGGCTTCCGGCTGGTCGCGGCGTGCGTGGACGCCGGCCTGCCGCTGACGTGTTTGCCCGGCCCGTCGGCGGTGATGACGGCGCTCGCCCTGTCCGGCCTGCCGGCGGAGAAGTTCTGCTTCGAGGGATTCGCCCCCCGCAAGAAGGCCGCGCGGCGGGCCTGGCTGGACTCGCTGGCCGACGAGCGGCGCACCTGCGTGTTCTTCGAATCGCCGCGCCGGCTGGCCGCGTGCCTGCAGGACGCCGTCGACCAGCTCGGCGGCGCCCGTCGGGCCGCGATCTGCCGGGAACTGACCAAGGTGCACGAGGAGGTGGTGCGTGGATCGCTCGACGAGCTGGCCGCGTGGGCCGACGACGGGGTGCTCGGCGAGATCACCGTGGTGCTGGCCGGCGCCACCCCGCGCGCCGACCTGCCCGCGCTGCTCGGGCGGGTGCAGGAGCTGGTCGACGGCGGCGCGCGCGTGAAGGACGCCTGCGGTGAGGTGGCCGCCGCCAATCCGGGGGTGCGCTCGCGCCAGCTCTACGACGCCGTCCTGCGGTCGCGCCAGGCCTGAGGGTCAGCCCGCCGAGAACGCGGCCGCGATCCGCGGCTGCCCCACGATCGGGGACGCTTTGTGCAGGCATTCGGCCCATTCCGCGTCGGGATCGGAGTCGGCGGTGATCCCTCCGCCGACACCGAGGACAGCGCCGCCCGCAGCGTCGAACTCCACCGTCCGGATGGCCACGTTCAGTTCGCACCCCGCCAAGGGCGAAGCCAAACCGATTGTGCCGCAATATATTCCACGGCGATGCGGCTCCCATTGCGAGAGCAGCTGGCGCGCACGGTGTTTGGGTGTTCCGGTGACCGAGGCGGGCGGGAAGGCGGCGTCCAGCAGCGCGGACGTCGGCAGCTCGACCGGGACGCGTGCCGACACGGTGGACACCAGGTGCCACACGCCCGGGGCGCGTCGCACCACCAGTAACTCGGGCACGGTGACGGTGCCGACGATCGCCACCCGGCCGAGGTCGTTGCGCACCAGGTCCACGATCATGATGTTCTCGGCCACCTCCTTGGCCGACGCCCGCAGCGCCGACGGCCAGGCATCCAGCGGCAGGGTGCCCTTGATCGGGCTGGACGTCACCAGCGTCCCGCGCCGTCGCAGGAAGAGTTCCGGGGACAGCGACGCCACCGCGCCCCACGGCCCGGCGAGGTAGGCGGCCCGCGCCGGGGCAGTGCGGGCGATGCCGTCGGCGAAGAAGTCCAGGGGGGCGCCACTGGCCGTTCCGATGAACTGCGTGCACACGCACGCCTGGTACACCTCGCCGGCGCGGATGGCCTCCAGGCAGTTCAGCACGCCGTCGCGGTGGGGCGCCCGATCGGCCGAGGCCCAGTCGATGCGGCAGTCGCGCGTCGGCGGCGGCCCCGTTGCCAGGGCGGCGGCCAGCCAGTCCGGCATCGGCGCGCCGGACAGGCTTTCGTACCACCACCGGCCGTCCCGGTCGCGCCGCAGCACGCAGTCGGTCCAGCCGCCCGCGGCCTCGGGGATCCGGTTCGGCTCGCCGCCGGCGCCGGGATCGGGATAGGAAAGGTAACCGATCCAGCCGCCACCCACGGCTTCCGAATCGAGTGACTGCGGGCCGGGCTGGACCGCGAAGGCGGCGTCGGCATCGACGGGCCGCACCGGCACGCTCGGCGCGATGACCGCCAGCGCGCCGAACCATTCGCCGGTCAGCGCGGCCGGCGGCGGCAGCCCGAGCCGGGCGGTGGCGTCCCCCACGGCGCGCAGCACCGCGGGGGCGGCGCCAAGGTCGCCGAGCCGGTCGATACGCACCGCCCTAGCTTGACAGAAGAGCGCCCGCCTAGCCGCGGCTGACGTCGCGCGCGGTCGCCAGCGCCGCCAGCTTGTCCGGATTGCGCGTCACGTAGAAGTTCGTGATCTTGTCCGCGGCGATCTCCAGGGTGATCACCCCCTCGAGGTGATCGCCCAGGTAGAGCAGCACCGCCGGGGCGCTGTTGCAGGTCACCATCTCGATGCGGAACTCCGCGAACTCGCTCGCCTTGCGGATCAGGCCGACGATGGCCCTGGCCACCCGGTCGGCGCCGACCACCGGCCGGCGTGCCGCGGACACCTTGCCGCCGCTGTCGGCCGTCCAGGTGGCGTCGGGGGCGAGCATCGTCATCAGCGTCTGGACGTCACCGCTGGCGGCCGTCTGGAGGAACTGGGCGGTGAGCCGCGCGTTGCGCTGCGGATCGGTCGCCTCGAACCTCTTCCGCCGCGCCCGCACGTGTTCGCGCGCCCGGTGCGCCACCTGGCGTACCGTGGGCGCCGGTTTGCCGACTGCCTCGGCGATCTCGCCGTAGTCGAAGCCGAACACCTCGCGCAACACGAACACCGCCCGCTCGTCGGGGCTCAGCGTTTCCAGCAGGACCAACATCGCCATCGAAATGGATTCCGCCAGAACGACATCCGTCGAGGCATCTTGCTCGTCGAGCAGCAGCGGCTCCGGCAGCCACGGCCCCACGTACTCCTCGCGCCGGCGCGCGTCGGCGCGCAACGCGTTGAGCGCCTGCCGGGTCACCAGCGCAGCCAGGTAGGACTTGGTGTCACGCACCGTCGACAGTTCGACCGCCGCCCACCGCAGGTAGCTGTCCTGCAGGACGTCGTCGGCCTCGGTGGCCGAACCGAGCATCTCGTAGGCGATGGTGAACAGCAGCGGCCGCAGCACGGTGAACCGTTCGGCGTGCTCGTTGCCGGCGGGCGCGTGCGTCATTGCAGCGCGACCTCGGCGGACTCCTGCGCGGGCCGCTTGCCGCCCTTGAGCCAGCGGTACGAGCCGGGCTTGGCGGCCTCGCGCCGAATGGCCCACAGGGTGCCCTTGCAGATGGCCTCCTTGATCGACGCAGCGGTCCGGCCGCCGATCGCCAGGTTCACCGGAGTGTCGTCGGTGTGGGCCAACTGCAGCGTGCCGTAGGTGCGGCCCAGGCTGATGCACTGGCCGACGAACGCCTGATTGAGCCGGGCCGGAGCGGTTAAGTCGATGCGGCTGAGCACGGTGTCGGCGGCCTGCGCACCCAGCGGGCCGGCGGCCTGGCAGCTCATCCGTAAGGGTTGGCCCGACGGCGCGGCCGCGTCGCCCGCCGCGACGACGTAGGGGTTGTCGACGCTGGTCAGCGTCTCGTCGGTGAGCAGCCGGCCCAGCGCGTCGGTGCTCAGCCCGCTGCGCGCGGCCAGGTCCGGCACGGCGAATCCGGCGGTCCAGACCGTCGCCGCGCTCGGCAGCACTGCTCCGTCGCCGAGCACCACCGCGTCCCATCGCACCTCGGTCACGGTCGCCGATTCCAGCACGTTGACCCCGAAGCCGCGCAGGCGCTTGGCGACGGAACGCCGGCCGCGCCTGCTCAGCGACGGGCCGAGCGTGGCGCCGCACACCAGGGTCATTTGGCGGCCCCGTTCGGCCAGCTCGGCGGCCGTCTCGATGCCGGTCAGCCCGCCGCCGACGACGATCACGGGCGCGTCCAGCGGCAGGTCGGCCAGCGCGTAGCGCAACCGCTGCGCGCTTTCCAGGTCGGCTATCGGGTACGCGAAGTCGGCGAACCCGGGCACCGCAGCGGGTGCGGCGCCGGTGCTGCCGACCGCGTAGATGAGGTAGTCGTAGCCGAGCTCGCGGCCCGAGGACAGCAGGATGCGCCGGTCGGTGGCCTCGATGCGGTCGACGGCGTCGACGACCAACCGGATCCCGTCGGCGAGCAGGGTCGCGTAGTCGGCGGTCGCGGGGCCGGTGTCGGCGACCAACTGGTGCAGCCGGATTCGCTCCACGAAGACGGGGCGCGGGTTCACCAGGGTGACGTCGACGTCGCGACGTTGCCGGAGCCGGTTTGCGGCCAGGGTTCCGGCGTATCCGCCGCCGACCACGACGACATGGGTTTTCTGGGCGATCACCTCGGTCATTTGCTGTCTCCTGTTCTCGCGGGCCTGATGCCCTTGAGACACCGCGGGGTCCTCGAGCGTGACAGGGCCGCCCACATTGTGACGCGCCTCACGGGTGCCGCTTGCGGGGTCGGGCCGGCCCGCGGCGGACCGGGGGAGGGACGGGTGGTGCGTGCTAGGCTGCGCTACGCCAATTCGTGACCAGCCCCGCGTCGTATACGCGCACCAGATAACCCAGGCAGTATGGGGCCACTTCAGTGTGCATCGGTGTGTGTTGGGAGAAGCAACCGTGAAGACGAGGAAGAGCGCGCTGGCCGCTGTCGTGTGCGCGGCGGTGGTGCTGAGCGGATGCGGTGGCAAGAGCGATCCCGGTCCACTGTCCGCGATGGTCAGTCCGGCCATCCCGCCCAGCGCGCAAGAGATCCCCAACCCGCTGCGCGGCCAATACGAGGAAGGCTTGAATCCGCTTTTCCCGCAAGGCAATCCCGCTCAGCAGCGGTACGCCGCCTGGCCCGCGTCGTACGACGCCAGCCTGCGGGTCTCGTGGCGGCAGTTGCAGCCCGTCGACCCGCACACGCTGCCGCCCGACGCGCCCGACGACCGCAAGTTCGACTTCAGCGCGATCGACGACGCGCTGGCCAAGGTCGGCAGCCGAAACATGCGGCTGATCCTCGGCGTGTACGCCTACAGATCCTGTTGTAACGATTCCTATCCCAACGGCACCAACATCGCGATCCCGGACTGGATCCGCTCCGCGGCCACCAGCTACCCCCCGGCGCCGAACGGGTCCACGCCCGGTGTCACCCAGGTGGTCCCGAATTGGAACGACGCCGACTACCTCAACAACTTCGGGCAGCTGCTCGCCGCGCTCGGCCGGCGCTACGACGGCGACGAGCGCCTCAGCGTGTTCGAGTTCTCCGGGTACGGCGACTCCGGCAAGACCAGCCTCGCCTACCTACGGGACGCGCTCGGTGCGCCGGGGCCGACGCCGGACGACAGCCTCTCGAAGTTGGGCTATTACAGCCAGTTTCGCGATCAGAGCATCACCAAGGCGTCCATCGGGCAGCTGGTCGCGGCGAACGTCGGCGCGTTCGGCCACACGCAGTTGGTGGTCACCGGGGAGAATCCGGAGATCGTCCGCGAGTTGTTCGCCGACGACGTGACGAAGAAACTCTCCGCTCCGGTCGGCATCCGCGCGGATTGCCTTGGCGTGCAAGCGCCGCTGCCGGAATGGGCCGAGTCCAGCGACTCGCACTACGTGCGGTTCAACGACGCCGCCGTCAACGCGATCAAGCAGCGGCTCACCTCGGCGCTGGTGGTCAGCCAGTGGTGCGGATTGCCGAACGGGACCGACCCGCGGTCGTACTACGAGAAGGCCCTGCACGACGTCGTCAGGTATCACGTCTCGATGACGTCGAGCTCCAACTTCCCCGACCGGGATGCGACGTCGGCGATGGACCCCAAGCTGTATCTCCTGTGGGCCAAGGCCAACGCCTCGGCCGGCTACCGGTACTCGGTGGAGGCCAAGCCGGGCTCGCAGTCGATCCAGGGCAAGGTGGCGGCCATCTCCGTCGTCTGGACCAACTACGGCTCGGCGGCGGCCACCGAGCAATGGGCACCCGGCTACAAACTGGTCGACTTCTCCGGAGCGGTGGTCCGTACCATTCCCGCGACGGTCAACCTCAAGACGCTGGTCCACGACGACTCCAGCTCGTCCCGCGAGGAGGCGGTGCCCGAGTCGGCCACCGAGTCGGTGCGCGTCGACGTGACCGGCCTGGCGCCCGGGCACTACACGCTGCGCGCATCCGTGGACTGGCAGCAGCACAAGCCCGGCGCCTCCCACGTGGTGAACTACGCGCCCATGGCGCTGGCCCGCGACGGGCGGGACGGCTCTGGCCTGTATCCGATAGCCACCCTCGACATCGCGAGCGACGCGGCGGCCGCCAACGGGTCCTAGCGCCTCGATGACGGGCCGACGGCCCTCGTTCGCGCCGGCCGGCAGACCCTCGCCGGAAGTTGTTCGTTAGCCCGGATGGGGCGGGTACCGCGTGGTAGGTTTTGCTGACCAAAACCGAGCGTGACCTGCCCTGGTCCGAAAACATCCGACAGCCACACACGCGAACCGAAGGGGTACGTCGACGCGCTGGGCGCGCATCCGGCGGGGTTCGTCATCATGACCGTCCCCCGATCGGGCAACCGTCACCACGGTGGCCGCCCCGTGGGATGTATGCCCGTATCGGAGGAGACCGTGCCACGCAGCCTGGACCTGGTCGTCACCTCCGTCGCCACCCAGTTGATGGAGGCCACCGCCGCCACGGCCACCCTGGTGAGCGAAAAGGTGCTCGCGCAACTGGTCGAACAGTTCGACGTGGACGCCAGCTTCCTGCGGCACCTCGACCCGCACACCCGGGCCTCGGCGCTGGTTGCCGAGTGGCCGCCCCGCTCGGACGCCGCGGACCCGGATCCGACGGCCTTCGCTCAGCTGGACATCGCCGAGTCGGTCCTCGCCCAGTGCGGGCACGGGCACAAACCGGTGGTGATCCGTCCGGCGCAGTCCAAACGCTATTTCCGGCGCAGGCTCGGCGGGGCGAAGGTGGCCGCCTCGCCCTCGGTGGCGGCCGCACCGTTGGTCTCGGGTGAGACGACCACCGGCTTGCTCGGCTTCGTCAAGGTCGGTGCCCGCAAGTGGGAGCAGGAAGAGATCAACACGCTCGAGGCGGTCGCGGCGCTGTTCGCGCAGCTGCAGGCCCGCATCGCCGCTGAAGAAAAGCTTCGTTATCTCGCCGAGCACGACGACCTGACCGGCCTCTACAACCGTCGCGCGCTGGTCGCGCATCTGTCCGGACGGCTCGCGACGGGATGCGCCGGGCCCGTCGCGGTGATGTACCTCGACCTCGACCGGCTCAAGCCGATCAACGATTACCTCGGCCACACCGCCGGTGACTGGTTCATCCGGGTCTTCGCGCAACGCATCCGGGTCTGCGCCCCCGACAGCACGATCGCCCGGTTGGGCGGTGACGAGTTCGTCGTCGTTCCCGACCAGCCGATGTCACCGGAGGCCGCGGAGTCATTCGCCCGGCGTCTCTCGGCGATGCTGTGCGAGCGGCTGGCCATCGGCGGCCACGTGATCAGCCGCACGGTCAGCATCGGGCTGGCGGTGGGGCAGCCGGGACGGGACAACTGCACCGACCTGCTCCGCCGCGCCGACGAGGCGGTGCTGACGGCAAAGCGCGGCGGCGGCAACCAGATCGCGGTGTCCACCGACGACATGTCCCTCAAGCGCGCGTTCCGCAACGACATCGAGCTGCACCTGCAAGGCGACATCGGCAGCGAGGCGCTGCTCCTGCACTACCTGCCCGAGATCGACCTGTCGACGGGCGCCATCGTCGGCGCGGAGGCGCTGGTCCGTTGGCGGCACCCGATCTGGGGCCTGCTGCAACCGGACTCCTTCATCGGGATCGCCGAATCGACCAACCTGGCGGCGGAGTTGGGGCACTGGGTGATGCGCACCGCGTGCGCCGAGTTCAGCAGTTGGCGGGCCAAGGGCGTCGGCCAAGGGGCCGTCATGCGCATCAATGTGTCGCCGATCCAGCTCATCACCCGGGGTTTCGTGCGCGACGTCGCCGCCACCATCGACGAGTTCGGCCTCGCCGGCTCGGTGTGCCTGGAGATCACCGAGCGCGCCGTGGTGCACGACATCGAGACCACGCGAAAAACCTTGGCGGAGCTCAAGGACGTGGGGGTCCAGCTGGCCATCGACGACTTCGGTACCGGCTACGCGGTGCTGTCGCACCTGAAGTCCCTGCCGGTCGACATGCTCAAGATCGACACCGGGTTCGTGCGCGACCTGGGTAACAACGCCGGCGACCTGGCGATCGTTCGCGCGATCATCGGTCTGGCCGAGGCGTTCGGTCTGGAAGTCGTCGCCGAGGGAGTTGAAACGCCGGTGGCGGCAATGACTTTGATCCAGCACGGGTGCCGACGCGCGCAGGGTTTCCTGTTGTCGCGTCCTGTCCCCGGCGAGGCGATGGAAGCCCTGTTGTCCGCACGCTGGCTGTCGCTGCCGTTTTTGGCCGACCGCAAGGCGTTGCCGACGGGCGGCATCTAGCATCGCGTGGGCCTACCGACCCTGGGGAATGAACACGAAGTTGTTGACGTAGACGCCGCGAGGCGCCCAGTCGTTCTCCCGGTCGCCGACGTTGGATGGGTCCTGGTGCGTGCGCGGGTCGAAGTCGTCGATCGGCCGTCGAACGCCGTCGAGTTCGAAATACCCGGAGTAGCCGGACTGGCGTAACAACTCGCTGATCTCGGCAACCGCGCCGGGGTAATGGCGTTGCTCGGCCTCCACCATGATTGCGGGCCGGTCACGCGCGAGTGTCTTTGTGGCGCCGCGCAACACGGCGAGTTCATGGCCCTCGACGTCGATCTTGATCATGCCGACGTCTTGCAGGTCTAGATCGTCGAGCCGCTTGATGGGGACCTCGATGCTGCGGATCCCGCTGTTGTCGACGTCGCTCAGGACATTGGTGGTGTCGATCGTGCTGCGGCCCGGCTCGGATTCGACCACCCTCATCGTCCCGACGCCGGCGGTGTCAGACAGCGCGACCGCCTCCACCCGTACGGGAACGCCTGCGGCGTCGAACATCGAGGCCAGATCGCGGGCTTGCGCGGGCCGGGGTTCGAACGCGATCACCGATCGCGACGACGCCAGCATGGCGATCGTGAACTGTCCGACGTCGGCGCCGATGTCCAGCGAGATCCGGTTCGGGTCGCACAACGAAACCGCCAACTGGATGTCGGTACGGCTTTCCCCGAGGCGTTGCAGGATGCGGTATTTCCGCCGCCAGAAGAAACCCGGCGCCAGTGCCTTGACGGCGGGCGCCAGCCGACGCGTGGCCGATCGAACCAAAGGCATCGTGCGGTCTCCTGAGCGATTCTCGGAGGGATCAGCCGAGTGGATTGCGCGACCATACCAATTTGAGCGGCCCGACGTAGCGGTGCCCGGCAAGGAACCCGCTGACGCCGGCCGCCACCCAACAGTGGCCGGGATATGCATCGAAGATGTGCATGATTGACCGATGATGTGGGGCAGCGTTGCATCGTTGCCGATTTCATGTGGCGCGCTTTGGGTGGAGAGCGCCAGCGACCGGAGAGGTGTCAGTCCTTGAAGCTGATGGAGGGCCCACGTTCGGCGAGCGGAATGCCGACCCCGCCGACGTCCGTGTTCGCCAACGCGGCTGGGACGTTGCGCAAGACCACCGTGCTCGTCGCCGTTTGCGTGACGCTGTTGTTGAACGGGTGTGGTGGCCGCGGAAACCCCGAGTTGGTGACCGCGATAATCAGCCCCGCGATACCGCTGGCCGTCCAGGACGTACAGAATCCGCTGCGCGGCCAATACGAAGATCTTTTGATCCCGTTGTTCCCGCAGGCCAATCCCGCGCAGCACCGGTACCCGGCCTGGCCCGCATCGGATGACGCCAGCCTGCGTGTCACGTGGCGGCAGTTGCAGCCCACGGATCCCAGCACGCTGCCCCCCGACGCCTCGGACGACCAGAAATTCGACTTCAGCGTGATCGATGACGCGCTGAACAAGTTGGCCGGCAGAAACATGCGAATGACCCTTCGCATCGTCGCCTACCACTCCTGTTGTGACACTGTGTTTCCGAACAACACGAACATCGCGATCCCCGACTGGATGCGATCGGCCGCCACCGACTACGCCGGACCGGAACGGTTTTGGTGGACGCCCGGGGTGGTGCAGGTGGTGCCGAAGTGGAACGACCCCCGATACCTCGACGCCTTCGGACAATTGCTGGCCGCGCTTGGGCGACGGTATGACGGCGACGAGCGGCTCAGCGTTTTCGAGTTCTCCGGCTACGGGGATTGGAGCGAGAACCACATCGCGTATTTGCGCGATACGCTGGGCGCCCCCGGTCCTTCGGCCGACGAAAGTGTCGCGAAGCTGGGCTATTACAGCCAGTTCCGTGATCAGAGCATCACGATCGCGTCGATCAGGCAGCTGGTGGCGGCGACTGTGAGCGCGTTCCGGCGGACGCAGTTGATCACGACGCTGCTGAATCCGGAGATTGTGCGCGAAATGCTTTCCGATGAAGTCACCAAGAAAGTGGCCGCGCCGGTGGGTGTGCGGGCCGATTGCCTGGGCGTGATCGCGCCGTTGCCCGGGTGGGTCGAATTGGACGGCTCGCGTTATGTGCAGCAGAAGGATCCGGTCATCGCCCAACTCAAAGATCGGTTGCTCACCGCGCCGGTCATCACCGAATGGTGCCTGTTGCCGAGCGGCACCTCGCCACGGTCCTACTACCAGAAGGCCCTACACGACGTCATCAAGTATCACGTCGCGATGACGTCGAGTTGCGACTTCGCTGACGCGGAATCGTCGACCCCGATGGACCCGGGTCTGTACCTGTTGTGGGCGCAGGCGAACGTCGCCGCCGGGTATCGGTACTCGGTCGAAGCGCGTCCGAGCCCGCAACCGATACACGACGGTGTGGCGACGATCGCCGTGACGTGGACCAACTACGGTTCTGCCGCCGCGATCGAGAAGTGGGCTCCCCGCTATCAACTGGTGAATTTCTCGGGCGCGGTGGTCCGCACGCTTCCGACGATCGTCAACCTGAAGACGCTGGTCCACAACGACGCCGGCGGCAACCCCGGCAACGAACCGGTCCCGGCGTCGTCGACCGAGTCGGTCAAGCTCGACGTGGCCGGCTTGGCGCCTGGCAACTACACGCTGCGGGCATCGGTGGAATGGCAACAGCACAAGCCGGACGCATCGCACGTGGTGAACTACCCGCCCATGCAGTTGGCGCGCAACGGACGTGACGGTTCGGGCGGCTACCCACTGGCAACGGTCAACATATCGCGCGATGTGCTGACCGCCGGCCCCCGAGCGTGACAGAGCGCCGCGATTGTCACGTCCGGGTTTTCGAACTGCAACGGATGGCCCTGGAGAATCGCTTTTCGGGCAAACGCCGCATGACGATGCTTCAATAATGTTCAATGTTTTAGCCCATCCGATAACCGACCGGATGGATGCTTTCGCACCCGCCGAAGTTTTCAGAAAGGCCGTTGGTCGATGGATTTCCGTACCTTTGTCCGGATTCTCGTCGCGCACTGGAAGCTGGCGGCGGCCGCGGTGCTGGCGTGTACGGTCGGCGCGGCGGCCATCACGGCATTGCAGACCAAGCATTACCAGTCGTCCACCACGGTCCTGATCTCGTTCTCCGGCGCCACCGACCTGACCGAGCTGTACAACGGCACGCTCACAGCGCAGGAACGGCTGTCGTCGTACGCCCAGATCGCCGGCGGCCGGACGGTGGCCGACCGCGCGATCAAACAGCTTCAGCTACCGATCAGTGCCGACGACCTGCTGACCCAAACCCAGGTGAAGTACACCGCTAAATCTCAGCTGTTCACCATCACCGTCAAAGACACAGATCCGAAGCGGGCGGCAGCGCTGGCGGGGGCGCTGGCCGACCAATTCGCCGCGATCATCCCCACGTTGGGCACGGTCTCGCGTCCGGACGCCCCCAACGCGGGCCCCCGGCCCGAACCCACGGATGCGACGGCGCCGCCGGGCCAGCCCCGGGAAACCCCGGGCGTGCAAGAGCAGAACGGAAAGCCGTTGCCGGTGGCGCGGGCGCGGGTGGTGGAGCCGCCCCAGGTGCCCGATCACCCGGTCACCCCGGCACCGGTACGCAACATGGCGATGGGCCTGGTCGCCGGCGTGCTTCTCGGCATGGCAGTGGCGCTCACCCGCGAGGCCAGCGATCGCACGGTGCGCACCCGCGAAAACCTGGAGGAGCTGTCGGGCCTGCCGACGCTCGGCGAGTTGCCGCGCCGGCGCGGCGGGGCTCCGCGGTTCGGCACCGACGGCACGTTCGATGACGCCGTGCGGGACATGCGTACCCGGGTGCGGAGGGCGATCGGCCCCGACGGTCGCCGGGTGCTGGTGGCGTCACCGTTCGGCGGCGAGGGAACCACGACGACGGTCCTCAACCTGTCCCGGGCATTCGCCGAAGTCGGCGACGACGTACTGGTGGTCGAGGGCGACACCCGCCGGCCGGTGATCGCCGGTTCGCTGAAGGTCGAATCGGGAGAGGGCTTGGCCAACGCGCTGGCGAACCCCGAGATCGCGGCCGAAGCCGTGAAGCCGACACCCTTCCCGAGGCTGTTCGTCCTGGCAGCACGCGCGGCCCGCCGGGAGACCTTGCCGTGCTCCGCCTACCCGCCGGAAGTGCTTGACGCCGTGCTTGGGGAGTTGTCGTCGCGGTTCGACCGGATCCTGGTCGACGGACCGCCGGTGCTGGCGACGGCCGACGCGGTCTTGCTCTCCGGCGCCGTTCAAGCGACGGTGCTGGTGGTCCGGGCGGGACGCACCACTACCGACGAACTCAAGGATGCGCTGGCAACTTTGCGCGCGGCCAACGCGGAGCTCGTCGGTACGGTGCTGACCGACGCGAGGCTGTCGCTGCACCGCCGGGCCGCCGCCCAGGCCTACCGCACGAAGGCCAGTCCGTCGACGTGATTTTCTACCTGCGCAGTCGGCACCGCATGGCCATGAGCGCAGCTTCGCTGGCGCTGTTCCTGTTCGGATGTTTCGTGTTCGGCGTGCTCTCGGTGCGACTCACCACCGAGGGCATCATGCTGATCGCCGCCACCTTCTGCCTGGTCGTCTACTGGGTGAGACCCGAGGCGATGGCATGGGTGGCGTTGGTGGGGGCGTTCGCGGCGCTGCCCCAGGGCCTGCACGTCGGCAAAGTCGTCGGCCCCGCGGTCATCTACTTGTACCTGTTGGCCGCGATGCTGGCGATCGGCTACCTGATTCCGATCGTGAAACCGCGATTCTCCGATTTCTGGTTGCCCGGCGTGTTCCTGGTCGCGATCGTGATGTCGACCGCGGCCGGATTCGAGAACGGGCAGGACGCCGTCATCGTGCTGCGCGAATCACTGTCCATGCTCGAAATCGTCGTGGGTTTCGTGCTGGCGATGTTGGTGGTGTACGGCGACTACATCAAGTGGTCGATCCGCGTCACCGCCGGCATCCTGTGGTTTTCGGCGGGCATGGCGGTCGTGAGTTCGCTGCATGCCATCCGGCTGGCGGGCAGGGCCGAAAGTTTGGGGGCGGCGACCGGCGCCGATCAGGCTGTCCGGATCATCCTGACCACGCAATCCCCGGCCACCGCGACGCTGAGCGCGTTGGTGGCCGCCGCCATAATCGGCTGCCTGAGACCTGCCACGCTGTTGACCCTCGGCCCGCCTGCGCTGATCATTTCGCTGCTGTCGTTCTCGCGCAACACGCTCATCTCGATGGCCGTGGCGGCGGGGGCGGCTGTGTTGGTCAGCCTGAGCATCCCGACCGTGCGCCGGACCGCGGTCGTTGCCGCGATCTTCGCGGCGGTGATCGCAGTGACGTTGCCGGGATTGCTGTTCTTGCTGCACGGTTCGCAAGCCGGCGCGTGGCTCGCCGACCAGTTGACGGCCTTCAACGAGCGGGTGCTCGGCGGGGTTTCGTCCAGCGCGCTCGCCGTGGACGAATCGGCGCTGGAGAGGCTGCGGGAGAACGCCCTGCTGAACCGCTCGATCGCTCAGGCGCCCGTATTCGGCCATGGCCTGGGTTACGCGTATCAGCCGCCGAAAGGTGACGACGAGTTTTCCGCGAAGTTCTATCCCGCCTACTCACACAACTTCTATCTGTGGTGGCTGGCGAAAGCGGGTGTGGTCGGCATGACGGCGTTTGTCGTCTTCGCGCTGATCCCGTTGATCAAGGCGGTGCGCTGCCGGACCGCGGCGGCGAAGGTCAGCATGGCGGTCAGCGCCGGCCTCCTCGCGATATCTTGGGTGTGGCCTTTGCCCGAGATGCCATCGGACTCCTTCGCGCTGGGCATCGCGCTAGGTTCGGCGATGGGGTTCGCCGGCTTACGCGACAGAAAACGCGACACCAACCCCGCGGTCAGCCCCGACTCGGCCGCGCTCACGGCATCATCCGGGGCCCGCTGAAGTGGGCACGTCGAGCGGACGGCCGGTGTACCTTGACGCCGTGGCCAATCACTCTGGGAGTTAGCCGAATGCGAAATGTCTGTCTGCGCGACCACCTCCGCCACGCGCCGCTGTGCTATCCCATTTCCGGGCTGCGATGATCTCCGTCATTCACGTCGGGCCGGGCGTTTACAGCTTCGGCGGGACGCAGACCGTGATTCGAGTCATCCGCGACCACAAGATGGGCGCCGACGACATCCGCGTCCTGTCGACGTGGGAAGGGCGGCACCACGCCAAGAACTTCGTGCTGACGGCGCGCGCGGCGGCCGTGCTGGCCCGCGCACCCCACACGACCATCGTGCACTTCCACATCTCAGACGGTGGGGCGTGGCTGCGCGAAGGATCGCTGATTCGACTGGCCAAGGCGCGGGGCTTGCGGATTGTCGCGACGCTGCAGGGCGCCGACGTCGCCAGGGAGGCCCTTCGGCACCGCCGCTATATCGGCGCCACCCTGCGCCGCGCCGACCATCTGATCGTGTTCTCGGAGGACGCCCGGGCCACTGTTGCGGAGCTGGCCCCGCGGGTGCCCAGCACCATCTCGGTGAACCCGGCGCCGATCGACTGGGACGCGCCCGGGGCCAGCACGACACCGCCGGTCGCACTCTTCGCCGGGACCATCGGCCTGCGGAAGGGGGTCGATACGCTCGCCGCGGCATGGCAGCTGCTGCTCGACGAGGGCATCGAAGGCCAATGCCGGGTGGTCGGACCCATCGACGACTACACGCCTCCGCAGCTGGAGCGCTTCTCGGTGGAACCCGCGGTACATCCGGACGCGATCCCCGAGTTGATCCGGTCCGCGCGGGTGGTGGTGCTGCCGTCGCGCGCCGAGGCGATGCCGCTGATCGTGACCGAGGCCCTGGCCGGCGCCCGCCCTGTGGTCGCGACGCCCGTCTCCGGCACGCCGGGCATTGTGCCTGACCCGAAAATGCTTGTCCCGGTTGATGATCCGCCCGCGTTGGCGGCGGCTATCGGTCGGTACCTGCGCGATCCGGAGCTGGCGGAGCGCGACGGGCTCAAGGGGCAGGCGCACATCGCGGCGACGCGCAGCCCGGAGGTCATCGGCGCCGAGCTTCGCCGGATCTACGAGAGCCTCGGCGTTGGAGCAGATTGAGCTCAGCGGACCGGCGCTGAAGGTCAGCGCGGTCGGGTTCGGGTGTGGGGGTTTGATGCAGGCGCCGTTCCGCAAGGAGCGGATGGCGGTGCTGGGCAGCGCGGTCGAACACGGCATCACGCACTTCGACACCGCGCGGATGTACGGCCTCGGCATGGCGGAGTCCGAGCTGGGGGTGTTCCTGCGCACCGTGAATCGCGACGCGGTGACGGTGGCCACCAAGTTCGGCATCGACGTCGGCGGGGCGGCCCGGCGTCTCGGCCGCTTCCAGGCGCCCGCCCGGGCGCTGCTGCGCCAAGCCCCGGCGCTGCGGCGCGCGGTCAAGCGGCAACAGGAACCGGACCTGACCCCCCGGCGCTACGACGCGGCGGTCGCGACCCGCAGCCTGGACCAGAGCCTGGCGGCGCTGGGCGTCGACTACGTCGACATCTTGTTCGTCCACGGCCCGAGGCCTTTCGACACCGTCGCCGGCGATGAACTCGGCGAGTTCTTCGAACGGGCCCACCGGCAGGGCAAGATTCGCGCCTGGGGTGTGTCCCAGGATGAGGGGCTCGAGGTGGATTTTGCCGGTGCATTCGCACCGCGGGGCATCAGCCAGGTCCGCGGCGACCTCCTCGATCCTCCGCCACGACCTGCTGATCTCGCGTTCGGGGTCTTCGATCGGGCGTACACGACACTGTCCGCAGCGCTGTCGGCGGATGCCCGAACGGCCGAACGCTGGCGGGAAACACTCGAGGTGGACCCGCTGGCCCCCGGTGTGCTGCCGAGGCTGATCCTCGCGTCGTCGGCCACGGCCACGGGTTGTCGCGCGATCCTCTACAGCAGCACCGACCCGCGGCGGGTTGCCGACGCGGCGGAAGCCGTCTCGTCGCCGCCGGACGCGGGGCTCCTGACGCGTTTTCTCGCTCTCGCCCAGCAGTTTCGACGTGGCCCGGCCGCGTGATTCGCGGTCCGGCGCAGTTCGCCCCCAACATGACGATCCGAACCGATGTCGTGGTGGTCGGGGCCGGCCCGATTGGCATCGCGACCGCGCTGGAGCTCGCGGCTGCGGGCGTCGAGGTGGCGTTGATCGAAAGTGGTTTGGAACGTGCGAACCGCGCGGCACAGGAGCTGGCGGCGTTCGACTCGCACCAGGACGACTACTTTCATTCACGCAGTGAGGTCGCCGTTCGCCGGCAGGTGGGCGGAACCTCGGCGCTGTGGGGCGGACGATGTGTCAAGTTCGACGCCATCGACTTCGAGGATCGGCCCATCACCGCGGAGTCGCCCTGGCCGATAGGGTTCGACGATGTCGAGCCCTATCTGCAGCGGGCCTGCGACTGGGCGGGATGCGGGCAGGCGGTATTCAATGCGCGGGACATCCCGGAGTTGGCGCAGCGGGACCTGGTCGTGGGGTTGCCCGATGAACAGGTGCGCACCACCGACCTCGAACGCTGGTCGCTGCCAACGCGTTTCGGGCGCGAATACCGCGCCGAGTTGCGCAACACCCCCGGCCTGACGGTGTGGACCGGTCTGACGTGCACCGAGGTGGTGACCACCGAGGCCGGTGACGCCGTCGACCATCTCGTCGTCAGGACACTCGATGGACGGGAGGGCAGAGTCGTCGCGACGGACTACATCCTTGCCACCGGCGGCCTGGAGGCCACCCGCCTGCTGCTCGCGTCGGACCGTCATCATCCGGGCGGGCTGGGCAACGCGGGCGGCCACCTCGGGCGCTGGTACATGTCCCACGTCGAGGCCCGGGTCGCGCGTGTGCACTTCACCCGCGACGACGTCATCTACGAACACGAGCGGGACCGCGAGGGCGTCTACCTCCGCCGCCGTTTCACGTTCACTCCACAGCTGCAGCGCGAACTCGGGATGCCGAATGCCGCCGTCTGGATGGTGAATCCGCCGATCAGCGATCCGGCGCACGGCAGCGGAATCCTGTCGGGCGTCTACCTGACGTTGATCTCCCCGTTGGGGCGTTTCCTGCTCGCGGCGGCGATCCGCGAGGCCCACACCAAGACCGCGGGGCCGCCGCGCGTCGCCGCGCACCTGCGCAACATCGTCCGAGACCTGTTCGGTTCCCTGCGATTCGCGGTCCGGTTCTCCTACGCGCGGTTCCTGCGTCGGGGCCGCAAGGCGCCGGGCTTCTTCGTCAAGGGGGCGGGGAATCGGTACTTACTGCACTACCACGGCGAGCATCTTCCGCACTGGGACAGCCGCATCGAGCTGACCGACGAACGCGACGCCCTCGGCATGCGCCGGATACGCACCCATATGTATTTCTCCGACGCCGACTACGAAAGCGTGCGCAAGGCAATCGATCTCATCGACCAGCAGCTGCGCCGCCACGGCGTCGGACACGTGGAGTGGCTCGCCGACGACGTCGAGGCCTCGGTACACGATTTCATGCAGGGCTACGCCGGCTTTCATCAGGCCGGTACAACTCGGATGTCTGCGACCGCCGACGGCGGCGTTGTGGACCCGGATCTTCAGGTGCACGGGGTGCGCGGGCTGTACGTCGCGAGCACCTCGGTGCTGCCGACGTCGAGCCAGGCCAACCCGACCCTGCTCGGGATTGCGCTGGGTGTGCGGCTCGCCGAGCGGCTCATCGGTGCTCGAGCGGAGCGGCCCGGGACTGCCGACGACTGATCAATCAGAGGCTGAATTCGGTTATCGCCCAACGTATTCGCACAGCGGAACCGGGAGCCGTCGTGGGTGCCCTCACTTGACGACCTCGAACAGCCAGTGATGACCGCGCGCCGTGGCCAGCGGGCGGAATTCCCGTGGCGAGCGGGCCATGAGTTCCTTGAAGGCCCGCATCTCGTGATCGCGGTCGGGGAACTCATCGAAGTAGATCAGCGTACCGGGCTGGAGAAGCGGCTCCGCCCAACTCAGCACCGTGGCGGCGCTGGAGTACACGTCGCAGTCGACGTTGATGATCAACTGGTCGTGCTCGGGGACGTCGAACTTCGGGAGGCTGTCGTCGAACCAGCCGACGACGAACGAGACGCGGGCATCGTCGATCTTCGGCGGCTCGCCGCCGACGTCGAAGTGGCCGGCTCCCAGGCCGGGCCGCCAGTCCTGCGGCAGGCCTTCGAAGCTGTCGAAACCGATCAGCCTCGCTTGAGGATGCGGGAGGTGCTGCGACCACCACCGCATCGAGCGGCCCTCGAACACACCGAATTCGAGGTACAGGGGCCGTTGTCCGCGGACCTTGGCCAGCGCTCGGTCGAACAACGCAAATTGGTCGGCGACGACATCTACCGTGGCATTCGAGAAATCGTGCGCCAGCCAATGGCCGAGCTCGAGGTAACTGAGCACGGAACGCAGATTCGCCAGCCGGCTGGCCGTCACTCGACGGCCGGCCTTCATCAGCGACAGGCGGACTTTCGTTTTTGCCGTGCCGCCGACGCGATGACCGAGGTTTTGGAGAAGCCTTCGGGTTGCCGCGAATGGCACCCGGTCGCGCTTGGCATCCGCGTTAGGCACGCACCACACCCTATCCGACCTGGCTGTCGCCAAAATCCCATTTGGACAAAGATTCCCGCTGGCCCGAGCCGGTGGCGTGCCAGGAGTCGGCTGCCGATTCCGGTTTTTTTCGGGGTCAGAGAATCGGGGAAATAGAATGCCGGGATCGTTGAGGAAGCTAGATGAAACGTGCGCGTGGACCGCTCGCTTGCGGGACTATTGGGGCGATCGTCGGGAAGCGAAGGTGTCGTCGTGAAGATTTCGATCATCGGATGCGGGTACGTCGGGCTGGTCACGGGCGCTTGCCTGGCCGACAGCGGCAACGACGTGGTGTGTGTCGACATCGACCAGGCCAAGGTGGACGAGCTTCTGGCCGGCGGAGTTCCGATCTACGAACCCGGCCTCGCCGAGCTGATCGCCCGGAACCGGGAGAACGGCTCCATCGATTTCACGACCGATCGCCGGCGGGCGGTCGAACACGCCGACGTCGTCTTCATCGCCGTCGCGACGCCGATGAGCGAAGGCGGCGAGGCCGACCTGTCCTACGTGCACGCGGCGGCCGGCGACATCGGGGCATACCTGGATCGCTACAAGGTCATCGTCGACAAGTCGACCGTCCCCGTGGGCACCGCCGAGCGGGTCCGCGAGATCATCTCCGCCAAGACCTCGCAAGAGTTCGACGTGGTGTCCAATCCCGAGTTCCTCAAGGAGGGCACCGCGGTCACCGACTTCATGAAGCCCGACCGCGTGATACTCGGCAGCGACTCCAAACGCGCGGTGGACATCATGCGGGAGCTCTACGAGCCGTACCTGCGCACCTTCCACCCGCTGATCGTCATGGATATCAAGAGCGCCGAGATGGCCAAGTATGCGGCCAATTGCTTTCTGGCGACCAAGATTTCATTCATCAACGAGATATCCAACCTCTGTGAGAAGGCCGGGGCCGACATCAGCGCGGTGCGGGAGGCCATCGGGGCAGACCGGCGCATCGGCTATGAATTCCTGTTCCCCGGGGTCGGCTATGGCGGGTCCTGTCTGCCGAAAGATGTTCAGGCCCTGATCCATACCGCCGCCGGGCTGGGCACGGACATGCGGCTGCTACGCGCCGTCGACGAGGTCAACACGGAGCAGAAGGCAACGCTGGTCGCCAAAATCGTCGCCCACTTCGGGGACGGACGGCCCGCGGGCGACCTGACGGGCCTGCGGGTCGGCGTGTGGGGCCTGAGCTTCAAGCCGCAGACCGACGACATGCGCGAGGCCGCCTCGCTGGTCATCGTGCGGCGGCTGCTCGAGCTCGGCGCGACGGTGCGGGCCTTCGACCCGGAGGCGGGTGCGCGGGCCAAAGAGGCGCTGGGCGATTCGATCGAGTACGCCGGGAACATGTACGAGGCTGTCGAGGGAGCCGACGCGCTCGTCCTGGTCACCGAGTGGAAGCAGTTCCAGCGGCCGTCGTGGCAGCGCGTCAGGTCGGCCATGCGGGGCCATGTCGTCTTCGACGGTCGAAACATCTATGACCCCAGGCGGTTGCGGGCCGAGGGTTTCGAGTACTACGGCATGGGCCGCCACTAGGCTGGGTGGATGAGAGCCCTGGTCACCGGCGCCGCCGGATTTCTCGGATCCCACCTCTGCGATCGCCTTCGCCGCGACGGCGTCGAGGTGCTCGGCCTGGACAACTTCTATACCGGCAGGCGCGAAAACCTCACCCACCTCGAGGGTGACCCGGGGTTCAGCTTCTTTGAGCACGATGTCACGCGGCCGCTGGACGCGGCCACCGTGGCGGGACCGCTGGACCTCGTCTTCAACATGGCCTGCCCGGGCTCGCCGTTCGCGTTCCAGCGCGATCCCGTGTTCACCCTGGACACCAACTACCTCGGTACGAGAAACGTCCTCGAGCTGGCGCTCGACAAAGAGGCGATCATGCTGCAGGCCTCCACCAGCGAGGTCTATGGCGATCCCACCCTGCATCCGCAGACCGAGAGCTATTGGGGGAACGTCAACTGCTTCGGCCCACGCGCATGCTATGACGAGGGTAAGCGGGTTGCCGAAACACTCATGCTCGAATACGCGCGCCGCTTCGGCGCTCGGATCAAGGTCGTCCGCATTTTCAACACGTATGGCCCCAGGATGGATCCCGAGGATGGGCGGATCGTCTCACAGTTCATCGTGCAGGCACTACGTGGCGAACCGATCACCATCTTCGGCGATGGCAGCCAGACCCGAAGCTTCTGCTACGTCGACGATTTGATCGACGGGCTGGTGAAGATGGCGACCAGCGAATCGTCCTTCACCGGGCCGGTCAACCTCGGTAGTCAGGACGAGCTGACCGTCCTCGAGGTCGCCCGCATCATCAAGGAGATGACCGGATCGTCGTCTCCGATCGTCTTCCGGGCCCTGCCGGAGGACGACCCGAAGAAGCGCAAGCCGGACATCACCCTCGCCGAGTCGAGACTCGACTGGCGCCCGGTGGTTCCATTCAGCCAAGGCGTCAAACTGACGATCGATTATTTCAGATCGGCCGATCTTGGGCGATGACTTCCCGATAGACGTGAACAGTCTGCTCCGCAACCGATTTCGGGTCGAAACGCTTCTCCGCCTCGACGCGTACCCGGTGTTCGATGCCTGTTCTGAAGGTGTCGTCGTCGAGCATCCGGCGGATGTGGTCGGCGCAGGCCGCGACATCGCCAGGCGAGAACAGGAGCGCGGTGCGGCCGTCCTCGAGCATGTCCGGAATGCCGCCGACGCGGGAGGCGATCACCGGCAGCCCACACGCCATGGCCTGTGCGACGGCTTGCGGAGTGGTCTCTTCGCGCGAGCCGATCAAGAGGACCTGGGCGCGCGCGTATTCATCGAGCAGCTCTTCGTGGCTGATGGGTCCGAGCAGCCTCACCCGGTCCCGTAGGCCGCATTCTTCTATCGCCCGCCGGACTTCGCGTTCGCAACTCGGGTCCGCGAGGGGGCCGGCGACCCTGAGTTGTAGGCCCGCCCGCCACGGCCGGTCTGCAACGGCGCGATGGTCGTTGGCGACCTCGCCGACCGCGCGCACGAGATGGTCCACCCTCTTGCGCGCCACCACGGTGCCGACGAACAACATTCGGCCGGGTTCCGGTGCGCGCCGTATGCGGAAGAAGTCGTCTTGGATCGGGTTCTCGATGAATCGGCAGCGCGCCGTGAGCATCGACCCGTAAACCTGCGCCAGGTACGGCGAGATGATGATCATGTCCCGGGCGCGGCGAAACACCTCCCGCTCCATGTTGGCGACAGCCCGTTTCTTCAGGGCACCCAACGCGTCCCACCGGTTTCGTTGCAGTAACCGGCTCTCGATGAAGAGCACGCCGTGCGGCGTGATGACCGTCGGCGCCCCGCTCGCCAACGCGCCGAGCGCGTGGCGGTCCTGGCCCTGCCCATGGACAACATCGGGATTGATCGAACGGATTGCCGCCGCCAGGCGCGGCACATCGTTGACGCGCAGCGTGACCAACCGCGGGAGGTTCAGGCGCCTGACGTAGTGAACGTGCAGCGCGCCGGCCCGGCGGTAGGTTGTGGTCACGCCGTTCATCGCGCTGACGACGTGGCACTCGACGTCGGAACGGGCAGCCAGTGCCTGCGCCAAGGTGTACGTCACCGACTGCACCCCGTTCTGCACCGCCGCGCCTTCCTCGGTGGGGTAGTCGCCGACCAGGGCAACGCGCAGGGGGCGGGTGAAGTCAGGGCGCACCGCGGCCACTCTCGAGCTTGAAGTCGGGGTACTCGGCGAAGATTTTTCGCGCCGTGGCCTGGCTGAACGGCTCGGCCGCGCGGCCGATGGTGCGGCGCAACCGTTGCGTATCCGGGCACAGGAATGGTCGGTCGTTGGGGCGCTGGCGTTCGGGCACCGAGGTGAAGGCAACGGGAAACGGCAGGACGGACGCGATGATGCTCAACGCCTCCCGAACCTCGATCGCCGTGCCGGATCCGATGTTGAGGATCTCCAATCCCTCTACCCGCGAGACGGTGTCGACGATGACGGCGCCCATCGAGTCGACGTCCACGTAGTCGCGCAGCGGCCAGAGGTTGCCGACTTCCACCTCGTGCTTGCCCTCTGCGATCTGGCGGGTGACCTCGGCGAGCATGTGCGGATTGGTTTCGCGCGGTCCGGCGGCGTTGAACAGCCGCCCGATCACCAACGTCCGGAAGCACCCGGTGGACTCGAAGTAGCGCATGCACAGCTGCTCGGCCAGATATTTGGTGTGGCCGTAGACATAAACCGGTCCGGTCGGATCAACTTCCCTGTGGGGCAGGAAGTTCGGATGGTAGACGTCGCCGGTGGATGCGAAGAAGAAGGCTTGGACCCCGTGCCGGCGTGAGGACTCCAGGATGTTCAACGTGCCGTGCACGTTCAGGGTGTACGCCTCGTGGACGTGCTCCTCGCACCAGGGGACGAAGTGTTGCGCTGCCAGATGAATGACGTTCTGCGGCTTGATGTCCCGGAACACCTCGTCACACGCGTCGGCGTCGAGGATGTCACGGACGACCAGTGTGGGCTTGCGGGGCGCCTTCTGCCAGCGGTCTTTTCCGAGCGAAAGGTCGTCCATGACGAAGACGTCTGCGCCCCGCTCCAGCAACGAGTTGACGACCGACGACCCGATGAATCCGCAGCCCCCGGTGACCAGATACGTGCTCACGTTCCTATCCCTTTCGCGTCCATGCATTCGGATACGCGTGGTGTGCTCGGTATCCGGTCAACGTTGACGGCCCATCACTTCGGCGATGACCTCCAGGAAGCGATCGGCGACAAGGTCGACGGCGCAATGCCGTTCGTAGTGACGCGCCGCGGTGGCTCCGTGCCGCTCCGCGGTGACCGGGTCGGCCAGAAGGTCGAAAGCGGCGGCCAGTCCGGCGACGTCATCGACGCCGATCGGGGGGCAGTCCGGGGGTTGATACTCGGGCGGCCCACCCTCGGTGGAAACGATCGGCATGACGCCCAGCTGCATTGAGAGGACCTGCACGCCGCTTTGAGTGGCGCGCCGGTAGTGGGCGATCGAGCCCTTGGCGGCGGCCAGGGTCGTGACGACATCGCGGTAGCGGTATCCGCCGCGGCGCCACTGCGTGTGGGCCGGCAGCTTGTCGGCGTCCAGCGTCCCGTCGCCGATCAGTATGAGGTCGTCGCCGCGCCAGCCGCCGCCTTCGACGTGGCACTGCCAGGCGCGCAACACCACGTCCACATTCTTATAGGGATTGAGCCGGCCGAACATGACAAAGTCGTGACGCCCCTTGGCATCCACGAAAGGAGGGACCCGATCGAGATCGAGATCGCTGGCAAGCGGCACAACGTGTACCGGTGTGCCGATCACGTCGCGTCGGGTCGCGACCGCGCGCGCGACGTAATCGCAATAGGCGATGGTGGCAGCCGAGCGGGCGCCCCAGCGATCGAGCAGAGCCAGTTCGTACGCCGGCAGCGCTTCGCCGGGGTCATGGGGGCGATCGTCGTGGATCACCTGGATGCGCGGCGTCCGGCCGGCCAGCGCGATCCAGCGTGGATCACGGACCTGCTCGGCGATCACGACGTCCGGCCGGAACTTGCGGACGAGCCGCCAGGCCTTGAGCGTCGGGGGCCAGGTCTTGGCCGAGAGGAATCGCGGCTCGAGCACCACCTCGTAGTCACGGGCGGCGTCCGACTCCGGGTGTCGGTCAGAGGTCACGAGCAGCACGTCGGCCCCGTGGCGAATCAGCGCTTCGGACTGCACGCGCACCGCCGGTCGTGTCCATGGCGAGAGCCAAAGGACGCGAGGAGAATTCACGCGACCGATCACGCCAGCTGCTTGCTGCGCAGCGCGGCCAACGACGACCATTTGAGCGGGCCGACCGCGGCGCTGGTGGCCAGATAAGCCGCGGCGGCGGCCAGGAGAATGAGCACGACGTGCTGACCCGCGAGCAGCAGTGTCACGGCGACACTCGCGGCCGTCGGGATCAGCACCCGCAGCAAGAACGTCACCGGCGTACGGTAACCGCACCGGCGGTGCAGCCACCAGCTGCTGAACAGCATGTTGAAGAATTCCGTACACACCAGGGCAATACCGGGCCCGACGGCGCCGAGGCGGCCGTCGAGGACCAGATTCAGCGTCACGTTGACCACCAGTGTGGCGACCGTCAGCCACAGCAGAACGTTCTGGTGGTGGCTGGCGACGAGCCCCTGGCCGAGGGTGCCACCGACGAAGCGCAGCGCCGCGGCGACGAACAGCAGCGCCAGCGTCGGCGTTCCGCGTGCGACGAACGCCTTATCGCCGAAGAGCGCGATCAACGGTCCGGCCAGCAGCGCGCCGACCACCGCGACGGGGACCGCCGCGAAGTACATGAGCTCGACGCTGCGGCGCAGGAAGGCGGCGAACGCCGCCACGTCGCGCGCGTACAGTTCGGTGCCCGTCGACAGCGTCGCCTTGAGGAACACCAGTGACACCACGATGGTGTTGAACGCGATCGTCAAGGCCAGCCCGTACACGCCCACCTCGGAGTGGGTGTTGAGCAGGGACAGGATCACCCCGTCGGCGCGGGTGTAAAGGATTCCGACGACCAGGAATCCGATCAGGGGCAGGGTTTCCCGCAACAGATCGGCGGCCTCGCGCAGCGCGAACACCGGGCGCACCGAGATGTGCCGCATCGCCGCGGCGCCCTGGATCACCAGCTGCACGGCGGGCGGAATGAGCTGTGCCACCGCGAACCAGATGACGTTCGAGTGCGCCGAGACCAGGACCGCGACCATCCCCAGCGTGGCCGTGCGGGCCGTGACGTCGGAGATGGCCACCGCGGAGAACCGCACGGTGGCCAGAAACACCGGCTCGAAGCGGGTCGTCATGGTCTGCAGTAACAGGCCCCCGGACAGCACCACCAGCATGACCCGCACGTCGTAGTCGTGATAGACGAGCAACCCCGAGCCGGCCGCCAGCGCCGCGAGCGGGACGCAGTAGATCAGGGCCAGTCCGCTGTTGACGCGCACCAGTCGTTCGAGGTCGCCGCGGCCGGAGGTGACGCGGCGGACGATCACGGTGGCGACCCCGAGATCGGCGAAGCTGTTCCACATTCCCACGAACGCGACCGCGATGGAGAGCTGGCCGTAGCGACCGGGACCCAGGTAGCGCGCGGTCATCGCCACGGAGACCACCGAGGCCAGCATTCCCAGTGCGCGGCAGATCAGTTGGATCGAAAAGGCGTGAGCCATCCGGGAGAGCGGCACCGACGGGACGACCGCCTCGGGCGTCGTCGGCTCAGTCATGACTCCCTAGTATGCGCCGTGACTGGTGAGAACGGCCTTAACCGTCTTGGCGATGATCATGAGATCACCCGACATCGACCAGTTGTCGACGTAGGACAGGTCCAACCGCACCGACTCTTCCCACGAGAGGTCCGATCGGCCGCTCACTTGCCACAGCCCGCTGACTCCCGGTTTCACCAGCAGTCGCCGCTTGACGTCGCCGTCGTAGTTTTCGACCTCCCGGCGCAGCGGGGGGCGTGGGCCGACCACGCTCATGTCACCCTTGAGCACGTTGATGAACTGGGGCAGCTCGTCGATGCTGAACCTGCGCAGAATCCTCCCCACGGGAGTGACCCGTGGGTCCTCGCGCATCTTGAACAGCACGCCGCCGGCGCTTTCGTTCAGCGCCAACAGGTGCTCGATTTGGGTGTCGGCACCGTCGACCATGGTCCGGAACTTCAGCATCCGGAAGGGCTTGCCGTCGATGCCGATCCGCTCGGATGGGTAGAACACCGGGCCCTTGCTGGTGAGCTTGACCGCGACGGCGGCCGCGACGAGGATGGGCGCCGTCGCGACCAGGGCCGCCAGCGAGAACAAGAAGTCGAACACCTGCTTCTGAAAGCGTTGCGTGCCTTCGTATTGCGGCTTCTCGACGTGCAGCAGCGGCATCCCCGCGGTGGGGCGCAGGGTCAGGCGGGCTTCCGCGACGTCCATCACGCCCGGCGAGACCACGACGTCGACGTCCATCGTCTCCAGCTGCCACATCAGCTCCCGGATCCCGTGCATCCCGAAGTGATCGGTCTGCGTGACCGCCACCGTATCGGCGCCACAGGTTTGAATGGCGGCCACCGCGTGGGAGACGTCACCGAGGATCGGCACTGCGCGGCCGCCGAGGGTGATGGTGTTGCCGCGCGGTGGCCCGTAGCCCGGGATGCAAACGCCCACCACGAGATATCCGTCCAGGGGGTTGCGGGACAGTTCGTGGGCGAGGTGGGAAACCGCCTTCCGGTCCCCGATCGCCAGCACCGTCGTCTGGCACAGGCCGTTCGCGCGCAGCTGCCGGATGTGCTTGCGCCACAGGCTGCGGCTCCCCAGCAGGCCCATGGTTCCGACGGGGAGCGCGATCGCCAGATATCCGCGGGCCAGGTCCACCTTGGCGAGCAAGGTCACCATCGCGATGATTCCGAACGTCCAGAACGATGCGCTGCCGATCCGGCGGTACTCGTCGATGCCTGCGCCGATGACTCGCGGTGAGCGCGTTTGGAATACCGCCAGCGACGACAGCCACAGCGCCGCGAAGAGGAACGACAGCATCGTCATCGCGACGTCCGAGTAACCCGAGGTGTTGGCGATTTCGCCGAATCGGACGTACTGCGCCAGCAGTACCGATGCGCACACGATCACCGTGTCGCTGATGCGCAGGTGGTGCGAATACTGGTGCTGCCAACGCCGGATGACGTTACCGCCGGGGGAGGGCGCCGTGGCCGCGGTGGCCGGCAGGGCGCCGGACCGGCGGTTGGGCAACGAGGTGATGCCGGCCGGTTTCCGCTTGGTCGGGCCGGGTTCGGCGTGCACGACGTCCACCAATTCCTGGGTCATCAACGGGTTAGACATGACGCTGCACTCTCGATCGAAGCGAAGGTCGGCGTTCGCGACGGCCAACTGGCATCCTGCTCGGAGATGACGGTGACCGGCAGCGGCCACACGATCCCGAATTCTGGGTCGTTCCAGTGGAATCCCTGGGCGTCGGACGCTGCGGGCTCCCCGCTGACCTGATAGCTGACTTCCGTGTTGTCGATCAGCGTTTGAAACCCGTGGGCGACGAACGGCGGCAGGAACAGCGCCCGGTAGTTGTCCGCGCTCAACTCGACCATGACGTGGTCGCCGTAGCTCTGCGACCCGGGGCGGATGTCGACCGCAACGGCGGCGATCGCGCCGCGGGTGCAGCGGACCACCTGGGTCTGAGCGTACGGCGGCACCCGGTGGTGCATGCCGCGCACGGTGCCGCGGGTGTAATTGAAGTAGATGTTCGTGTGGGTGACGTCGAAACTCAGCCCGCGGCTGGCGAATTCGTCGGCGCAAAAGGAACGCGAAGAGAAGCCGCGATGGTCACGTTGCGGTTCGAGGTCAATGATCGTCACGCCGGCGATCTGGGTGGGCGTGTACTTCATTCACCGCTCCTTGGGTAACGGGTCGTCTTCGGTCGAGTCATGGCCTACGCGTATCCACCGGAGGGCGGCCGCGTCATCACGGTCGGGATGACGCCGTACCGGGGGCCGAGGTTCTTGCCCGACGCGGCGGCCAGGCGCGGCAGCGAGCCCATGATGCTGGGCGGCGTGTTGGCGCCGGCGAGGCTGATGGTCGGCAACGCGGAAGCGGCGCTGTGTGCCGCCGGTATCACGCTGGTCCAGCTCGCCGGCACCGCCAGCGGGCCCAGCGAGGCCGCGCTGCCGAGGCTGCCGACGACACCCGATCCGAGCGATCCGAGGGATCCGAGCGCCCCGGCGCCGGTGCTCGCCGCGCTCGCGGCCCCCGCGGCAGCGGTGCCCGCGGCCTGCATCGCCCCGTTCGCCAAGCCCTGGGCGGTCTGGGCCATGCCGAGAATGGAGGACATCCCGTACAGCGGGGTCGCGCCCGCCATGAAGTAGGTGGGAAGCGCGCTCGGCAGGCTGGAGGCGAGGCTGTTCATCAGCGACGAACCGGCCGAGGTGGTCGCCGTGCCGGCCGCGCTGCCGGCACTGGTACCCGCGTCGGTCAGAGTCACCGTCCCGCTGGTCATCGGCGACGAAAGCCCCTGCAGGGTGTTTGGCACCGTGGACATCACGTGCGACAGCGAGGTATGCGTCGCCGCCAACGTTTCGGCCTGGGTGACCGCGCTGCTCTGGCTGACCACACCTGCGGGGTCGGTGACGTTGGGCGCCGGGGTGAACGGGGTCATTTCGCACGCGATTGCCGAACCCGCGGCGTACTCGTACATCGCCGCGGCGTCCTGCGCCCACATCTCCCCGTATTCGGCCTCGGTGGCCGCGATCGCCGCCGCGTTCTGGCCGAAGAAGTTCGTGGCGACCAGCGTCGCGAGCTGCACGCGGTTGGCGGCGACGGCCGGCGGGGGAACGGTCATCGCGAAGGCGGCTTCGTACACCTCGACGGCGAGCCTGGCCTGGCCGGCCGCCTCCGCCGCGCGCGCCGCCGCCCCGGCCATCCACGCCATGTAGGGGGCGAAGGCGGACGCCATGGCCAGCGACGACGGGCCCATCCAGCGCCCGGTCGTCAGGCCCGCGATCACTGACCGGTAACAGCTTGCGGCGGAATGCAATTCGGCGGCGAGGCCGTCCCACGCCACGGCCGCGGCCACCAGTGAAACCGGCCCGGGGCCGGCATACATCCGCGCGGAGTTGAACTCCGGCGGAAAGGCACCGAAATCAATCACGTCAGGCCCCGGCCTCGACTGCGGTCCGCAACGCCGCATGCGACCACTCGGCGGGAGGCGTGCGGACGTGCGGGGGCCGCGACATACTCCAACGCAGGCGATCCGAACTGTGACATACCGAAAGTATGTATCGTGCCTCGTATGGTCCCAAAGGGTATTTCGCATGCGACACGGAGGGCACTTGGTCCCCTATCGGGCGTGCGACCTGCTGGCGCCGCCAGCCCGCGTGGGCTGGTGGTCACGACCGGCATGTGCTGCTCCTTACGCCCTACGGGTGGCCCGGAATCGGGATGTATTTGCTGCTCAAACGCATAAGTGTTGGGTTTGGGCAGGTCGCCGTACAAACTGACTCCCTGATAATAGCTCAAGAAACATACTTCTGGTCTGTAAAGACATTGTGATCTGCACTACTGGTATTTATGACGCCTCAAGCGGGAACCTTCGGCTGCTAACCTCGGACCTGGCCCACGAACCGCCCGGGGGTGGCCGGTCGGTGTCGATTCAGACCGCCTGAGAACCGAGGTGTATGCCCTGCTCATCAACCTGATGGCGATCGACCAGGTCCGGGTTGCCACCCCCGGCACGATTGCCCGCGACATTTGCGGCGTCGTCGGAGGGCCCGGCAGCACCGCCGGGTTCGCGCCGCCGCGCCCCGGTCGCGACCGTCCGGGCGGACGAGAATTCCGATGACGACCCATTCGAGCGATGGACGCGCCGACGCGACGCGGCGACAGATTCTGCGGGCCGCCTCGCATCAGTTCGCGCGCCGGCCGTACCACGACGTCGGTCTCGATGACATTCTCGCCGAGGCTCAGCTGACCAAAGGCGCGATGTACTTCCACTTCAAGTCGAAACACGCGCTTGCGGCGGAGCTCATCGACAAGCAGATCGCCGCGGCTACCGTCGCCGTGGGTGACCTGCTGACCAGGGGCCTCTCGGGTCTGGAAACCCTCATCGACTTCTCGTATCTGATCGCCGTTCAAGACATCAAGACCGACCTGGTCAGGGCCGGCCTGAATCTGATCGAGTCGGTCGGGTCGTCCGCGGGACTGCGGGACACGTTGATGAACGGATGGGTGGACGCCTTGTCGGACGTGGTTCAGCAGGCCATCGACGAGGGCGACATCGACGACCAGTGCGATCCCCGCGACGTGGGACGGTTGATGGTGTCCCTGCACATGGGGCTGCGCAAGACCAGTAATCTCGACGAGCCGGAAAGATTCCTGCTCGACCTCGAGAGATGCTGGGTGCTCGTCCTGGGGGGCATCCTGCAAGCCGATCGCGCCGATTACTTCCGCCAATTCCTAAGGCGGCGTGCGGCGCTGGCCGTCAACGCCAGTTCGACCGAGGGGGATGCGCGGTGACCGTAGTGGGGCTGACCACATCGCCCGCCCGCCGTCGCCCCGGCTGCTAACCTGGGACGTCTTGGTGGTCGATGTGAGGCCAGACCAGCGGCTCCGCGCATCCGACGTGACTCCGGAGGTGCAGAGACAGTGGCGCGTCAGATCCGATCCGAGGCGACTCGGCGCAAGATTATCGATGCCGCGATAGAGGTTTTCGGCGACGTCGGCTATGCCGCCGCGGGGTGGGGCGCGATCATCGAGCGTACGGGGATGACCAAGGGCGCCCTCTATCACCACTTCGATTCGAAGGAGTCGTTGGCGTCGGACATCCTCGAGGAAGGCTCCGACACGCTTCTCACCGCGTTCCGCAACGTATGCGGGCCGTCCTCGCCCGGGCTGGAGAACCTGCTACACGGCGCCTTCACCATCGTCGAAGTGCTGAACTCGGACAAGACGGTTCGCACGGCCGAGCAATTGGCCTCTGCCTTAAGCGGATTGAACGAGGCCGCCGCAAGCTTCTATGCGGGCCTGGCGGCGATGATCGAAGAGCAGGCCCGGCGAGCGATCAGCGAGGGCGACCTACGCAAAGACGTCGACCCCGAAGTGCTGTCCGAGTTCCTCGTGGGATCCATGTTCGGAACGCGGTTGGTATCCAATGCGATAGCTCGCCGCGACCCTGACGGGGCCGTCACGGGTGACATCGCCGGACGCCTGCGTCAGATCTTGGAACTGCTGCTGCCCGGCACCGTCACCGAGTCGTCGCTTCCCTATTTCCGGCAATACCTTGGTCGCGAAGTCATGCGCCACGCCCCGGGTGTGCTACCCCGTGCGGACGCCGACACGGAGCCCCTGATCGGTTAGGCTCCGGCGGCGCCCACGTTCGGGCCGGAAGTGCTGCACGCTTTTTCGCGGTCGTCGAGACGGTGACCGGATAACCGGGGTTGACGCGCTTTCGACAATGCATACTGTTCCGGTGATGTACCCGAGACGTCTGGGCAAGGTGGTGGCGCTGGCCGTCGTGTCCGGATTTTTGGTGCTGAGCGCACCCGCGTCGTGGGGCGCGCCCGGCGACCCGACCACGACGGCGGACTCGCCGACCCTGTCGCTGACCGACATCGGGTCGACCCCGACTTTGGAGTTCTGGGGGGTGACGAGCACCCAACAGCTGACGGTGCCGGTGCTGCACGGGCTGACACCGACGGCACTGAACGCCACCGTCGAAATGCCGATCAATCTGCGGTCCGGGTCGCTCACGGTGACGCAGGGAGAGCGGACCCTCGCCCGGCTGAATCTGCCCTCCGGTGACCAGGCGCCGATCGTCATCCCTCTGGCGGGCGCGGAAGTCAACGACAAGTGGCTGACGGTGACGCTGCGTTCCTACCTGGTGCCATTGGAGGGCTACTGCCTGTACCCGTGGAGCCCGCTGCGCCTGACCAACGGCACGGTCACCTACACCGGGGTCGAACTGCCGCCCACCACGGTGGCGCACTTCCTGCCGCCGGTGCTCCGAAAGCTTTCCATCTACCTGCCGCAGTCGCCATCGCCCAACGAGTCCGACACGGCGATCCAACTGGCCGCCTCCGCCGCCGCGCACTACGGCAGGCAGACCCCCGAGATAGCCGTGATCCCGTTGGCCGAAGGGCAGGCCGCGCCGCCGACGCCGCCGCAACCACTGGAACGTCAGATCGTCGTCAAAGAGGGCCCCGACAACGGACTTTCCCTGCAGGGTGCGGCCGGCGTGCCGTGGCTGCTGATGTCGGGCCCGCTCGGTCAGTCCGACGAATCGAACACGGCGGTGCTGTTCAATGACGTGTCGCAGCTCGCCCTGTCCTCCAAGGCCGCGGTGGAACAACTCAAACCCAGCATGCAGCAGCCCGGGAACAACGTTACGTTGCGCGAGCTGGCGCAGCCCGTTCTCAACTCCACGTCGCTGCAACCGCGGGTGTCGATCGGAGTCGACCAGACCCGATTCGCCAGATCCGTGCACGACGTGCGCGTGCATATTCTGGGCTCCTACACTCCGACCCCGGGGAATATCGGCGGACAGATCGCCGTGACCATCGGCCCCGAAACCATCGATCACTGGCCCACCGACGGCCACGGCACCATCGACCGCTGGATCGACGTGCCGGACCGACTCCTGCAGCGCTACACCAGCCTTGACCTCGTTCTCGACGTCGCGGCCAACACCGGGCATTGCGGTGACTTCTACACCGCCGGGCCAGGAAGCCAGCTCCTCACCTTGAACATCAACGGCGACAGCACAATCCAGAGCAGCCCCGCCGCCCCGCCGGTGCCGGACGGCTTTCAATCGATGCCGCAGTCGTTGATGCCCCGGACGCAGGTGGGCATCGAGGCCCACTCGATGAGCGACACGGTGCGTGCGATCAGCCTCGTGGTCGGCCTGCAGCGCATCAGCTCCGTACCGCTCTACACCACCGTTACGAGTGTGCAACAGGCGATCGACTCGTCGGACCCGGCGATCGTCATCGCCGCCGACGGATGGAATCACTCCAACGTCGCGCTCCCCGTGTCCGCGGGGCCCAGCGGGCCGATCACCGTCAACGCCGTCCAATCCGACGGCAAGCCCGCCAAGATCACGCTGGACCCCGATCTCCGGTTCGCCTCTCTCCAAACGGTTTTCAACCGGGGCAGGTCGCTGTTGGTGGCGACGTCCAATGGGGCGCCCGCGCAGCTCGACGAGTTGCTCCGATGGCTGAACGGCGATAACAAACGCTGGCAACGGCTCAACGGCGTCGCGGTGGTGTCCGCACCTGGGGGGCAGGATCCGGTGACCGTCGAGCACACCCCAGCGGCGGGTCCGGCCGCGGCATCGCAGGGCCACTCCGACCTCGGCTGGCTGTGGTGGTTCGGCGCAGGCTGGATCGCCGTCGCCATCGTCGGCGGCGGGGTGATCTTGTGGCGCACCAGGCGCGAATTACGGCGGCGCCGTTAGCTTTATCGCTGTCACGGACCGGGCGTGCGGCCGTCAAGAAGTTCGCCGTCGGTCCGCCGGCACCTGCTCGACGCGGCTAGCGGTCTTCCTTCCACAACTGCTCGGTCAGGTCCTGGAAGGCCGCGAGGACGAACTGATCGTCGGCCCGCATCGCCGCCGACTTGCTCATCAGGGCGCGCACCACCGAGCCGTCCTTGTGGGCCAACTCGACGACCATGTTGGCCAGCGAGTGAACGACCGATAACAACGAATCCGAGTCCGGTGCGTGATGGAAGATCTGGTGGAACCGGAGCGACAACACCTCCTCCGGCTCGTAACCCATCATCTCGGCGAACGCGGCGTTAGAAAACAGGATGCGGCCGTCGTTCTCGATGGCCAGCACGGGGATCGGGATCCGCTCTAGCACAACCAATGCCGGCAACTGCTTCAAGGCCGTCATCGGCGAGTCAGCGTGCTGCCGATTACGTCGTCGCTCCACCGGCCGATTATGGCGCATAACATAGGCTATACACGAGGCCTTTGCGCAGATGCGGATGCGCCGGTCCGCGCGCCACCTCTTTTCCGGCCACCACGTTTCGGTGTCCGGGGCCGCTCACCCGCCTTCGGGAAGCTGGTAACGGGGGAACACGCCCGTGGGCGGCGGCAGTTTCGTGCCCGGGGCCAGGCGCGCGCCGACGGCGTCGAACGCCCGCCGGTCCGCCGGCTGCCCGAGCAGGTCGAGCAGCTTGCCGGCGGAGTCGGGCATCACCGGCTGGACGAGCAGAGCCGCGATGCGGACCGCCTCGCAGGTGGTGTACAGCACGGTCCGGAACCGGAGTTGATCCGCCTCGGACTCGCTCTTGCGCAACACCCACGGCTGCTGGGCCGAGAAGTATTTGTTGGCCTCGCCGAGCATCAGCCAGATCGCCTCCAACGCCAGATGCATGGCCTGCCCGTCGAAGCTGGCGCGCACCCGCTCCAGCAACCCGTCGGCGGTTGCCAGCAGGTCCGCGTCCGCGGCGGTCAGCTCGCCCGGTTCGGGGACGACCCCACCGAGGTTCTTGGCCACCATGGACAACGACCGCTGGGCCAGGTTGCCGAGCTCGTTGGCCAGGTCGGAGTTGATCCGGGTGACGATCGCGTCTTCGGTGTAGCTGCCGTCCTGACCGAACGGCACCTCCCGCAACAGGAAGTAGCGGAGCTGGTCCACGCCGAAAGTGTCGATAAGGGCGACCGGGTCGACGATGTTGCCCACCGACTTGCTCATCTTCTGGCCGCGGTTGAGGAGAAAGCCGTGCGCGAAAACCCGGCGCGGCAATTCGATCCCGGCTGACATCAGAAATGCCGGCCAGTACACCGTGTGGAACCGGATGATGTCCTTGCCGATCATGTGCAAGTCCGCCGGCCAGTAACGGCGGAACAGCTCGGATTCGGTGTCCGGATAGCCGACGCCGGTCAGGTAATTGGTCAGTGCGTCGACCCAGACGTACATGACGTGATCGGGATGTTCGGGCACCTTCACCCCCCAGTCGAAGGAGGTGCGCGAGATCGACAGGTCCCGCAGGCCGCCGGAGACGAAGCTGACGACTTCGTTGCGGCGCGCCTCGGGCCCGATGAAATCGGGGTTGGCGTCGTAGTGGGCCAGCAGCTTGTCGGCATACGCCGACAGCCGGAAGAAATAGGTCTGCTCCTCGGTCCACGTCACCGGGGTGCCGGTTTCGACGGCGATCCGGGTGCCGTCGACGATCGCGGTCTCGGATTCGACGAAGAACCGCTCGTCGCGCACCGAATACCAGCCCGAGTAGGTGTCCAGGTAAATGTCCCCGGCGGCCTGCATCCGCCGCCAGATCGCCTTGGAGGCCTCCTGGTGGTCCGGGTCGGTGGTGCGGATGAACCGGTCGAACGAGATGTTCAGCCGCTCCTGCAGGCGCTGGAACGCGTCGGAGTTGCGCCGCGCCAGCTCCGCGGTGGGAATGCCCTCGGCCGCGGCCGTCTCGACCATCTTGAGGCCATGCTCGTCGGTCCCGGTCAGGAATCGCACGTCGAACCCGTCCAGCCGCTTGAACCGGGCGATGGCGTCGGTGGCGATGTACTCGTAGGCATGCCCGACGTGCGGATCACCGTTGGGGTACGTGATCGCCGTGGTGACGTAGTAGGGCCTCATCGAGAGTCCACCCTATTGTGTGGCCGTGAGTTCCAACCGCTCTGGTGAACGAGAAGCGCCGCCCGCGCCTGAACCGCTGGCGCCCCTCATCGACGCCCACACCCACCTCGACGCCTGCGGCGCGCGAGACGCCGGGGACGTGCGCGCCATCGTGGACCGCGCCGCGGCGGTCGGGGTGGGCGCGGTGGTCACCATCGCCGACGACCTGGATTCGGCGCGCTGGGTGACGCGAGCCGCCGAATGGGATCCGCGGGTGTACGCCGCGGTGGGACTGCATCCGACCCGCGCCGACGCGCTGGACGACGACGCGCGTACCGAGATCGAACGACTGGCGGCGCATCCGCGGGTGGTGGCCGTCGGCGAGACCGGGCTGGACCTGTATTGGCCCGGCCGCCTCGACGGGTGCGCGCAGCCGGGCACGCAGCGCGACGCCTTCGCCTGGCATATCGACCTGGCAAAGCGGTGCGGAAAACCGCTGATGATCCACAACCGCGAGGCCGATGTCGAGGTGCTCGACGTGTTGGCCGCCGAGGGCGCCCCCGACGCGGTGATCTTCCACTGCTTCTCGTCGGGCGCCGCGATGGCCCGGCGATGCGTGGACGCCGGGTGGCTGCTCAGCCTGTCCGGGACGGCGAGTTTCCGCAACGCCCGCGAGCTGCGGGACGCCATTCCGTTGATACCCCTGCAGCAGCTTCTGGTGGAGACCGATGCGCCCTTCTTGACGCCGCATCCCTACCGCGGGTCGCCCAACGAGCCGTACTGCCTTCCTTATACTGTGCGGGCGGTCGCTGAACTGGTAGGTCGTCCGGCCGAAGAGCTGGCGCTGGCCTCCACGAACAACGCCCGCCGGATCTACGGACTGCCTCCCGGTTGACCCGCGGACCGGCGCGATCGCGGTAACAAAGTCGCGCAGGAGTTGCTCAACATTGGCCGGTTCGTTACCGTCTTGTGATCGAAAGGGTGGGGCCTCCGGGCCCTAATTTGTCGTTTGGTGCTGATTAGGTCGTTGGAGTGCTTGCTGTGGTCGGGATAGACGCACGTTGACTGTATTAACAAAACTTCATCAGAGCCCGTCGCCGATGTTGCGGCTTGTCGTCGGAGGGCTGCTCGTAGTCCTGGCGTTCGCCGGCGGATTCGCGGTCTCCGCGTGCAAGACGGTGACGCTGACCGTCGACGGAATCGCCATGCGGGTCACGACGATGAAGTCGCGGGTGATCGACATCGTGCAGGAGAACGGCTTCCCCGTCGACGAACGTGACGACCTGTACCCCGCCGGAGACGTCAAGGTGCACGACGCCGCCAACATCGTGTTGCGCCGCAGCCGGCCGTTGCAGATCTCGCTGGACGGCCGCGACACCAAGCAGGTGTGGACGACGGCGTCGACCGTCGACGAGGCGCTGGCCCAACTCGCCATGACCGACACCGCCCCGGCCGCGGCCTCCCGCGGCAGCCGGGTCCCGCTGGCCGGAATGGCCCTGCCCGTCGTCAGCGCGAAGACCGTCCGCATCAACGACGGCGGCGCGACCCGCACGGTCCACCTGCCCGCACCGAATGTGGCGGGGCTGCTGAGCGCCGCCGGCGCGCCGCTGCTCGAGGGCGATCAGGCGGTGCCGAGCGCGTCGTCGCCCATCGTCGACGGCATGGAGATCCAGGTGACCCGTAACCGGATCCAGCGGGTCACCGAGCGGATGCCGTTGCCGCCGAACGCCCGCCGGGTCGAGGACCCGGACATGAACATGAGCCGCCAGGTGGTCGAAGACCCGGGCGCCCCGGGCACCCAGGACGTCACCTTCGCGGTGGCCACCGTCAACGGCGTCGAGACCGGGCGGTTGCCGATCGCCAACACGGTGATCACCCCGGCCCGTGAGGCGGTGGTGCGGGTGGGCACCAGGCCCGGCACCGATGTCCCACCGGTGACCAACGGATCCATCTGGGACGCGATCGCGGGCTGCGAGGCCGGCGGAAACTGGGCGATCAACACCGGCAACGGCTACTACGGCGGCGTGCAGTTCGACCAGGGCACCTGGGAGCGCAACGGCGGGCTGCGCTTCGCCTCGCGCGCGGACCTGGCCACCCGAGAAGAACAGATCGCGGTCGCCGAGGTGACCCGCCAGCGCCAGGGCTGGGGCGCCTGGCCGGTGTGCAGCGGAAGAGCTGGTGCGAACTGACCATCCGGCTGCTCGGTCGCACCGAGATCAGGCGGCTTGCCAAAGAACTTGATTTTCGGCCCCGGAAATCCCTCGGTCAAAACTTCGTCCACGACGCCAACACGGTCCGCCGGATCGTCTCGACCTCCGGGGTCGGCCGGGCCGACCACGTCCTCGAGGTCGGCCCCGGCCTGGGCTCGCTGACGCTGGCCTTGCTCGACCGCGGCGCCACCGTCACCGCCGTCGAAATCGACCCGGTGCTGGCCGACCGCCTGCCGCAGACCGTCACCGAGCATTCGAACAGCGAGATCCAGCGGCTGACCGTGCTCAACCGTGACGTGTTGACCCTGCGGCCGGACGAGCTGGCCGCCGCGCCCAACGCGGTCGTCGCCAACCTGCCGTACAACGTGGCGGTCCCGGCGCTGCTGCACCTGCTCGCCGAGTTCCCGTCCATCCGGACCGTGACGGTGATGGTGCAGGCGGAGGTGGCCGAACGCCTGGCCGCCGAGCCTGGCGGCAAGGACTACGGCGTGCCCAGCGTCAAGGTCCGCTTCTTCGGAACGGTTCGGCGGTGTGGCATGGTGTCGCCGACGGTCTTCTGGCCGATTCCCCGCGTGTACTCGGGACTGGTTCGCATCGACCGCTACGCCACTGCGCAGTGGCCCACCGACGAAGCCTTCCGGCGCCAGGTATTCCAGTTGGTGGACATCGCGTTCGCGCAGCGGCGCAAGACCGTTCGCAACGCGTTCGCGGAGTGGGCCGGCTCGGGCAACGAGTCGGCGAACCGGCTGCTGGCCGCCAGCATCGACCCGGCCCGCCGTGGCGAGACGCTGTCGATCGACGACTTCGTGCGGCTGTTGCGGCGATCGACCGAATCTTCCGGCACCGCGCCCGCGCCCGGCCCGCCCGCGGCCGAACAGCAGCCGTCCCCGAGCTGACTGCGGCTTCTTCCGGGTGGCGAATGCGTGTAGTCGGCCGGTCGCAGCGATAGTCTGCTGCGATGGGTGACGATGACTGACGGCAACACCGCCGCCCAGTGGGTGCCCACCGGGTCGGTCACCGTCCGGGTGCCCGGGAAGGTCAACCTGTATCTGGAGGTCGGCGACCGCCGCGAGGACGGCTACCACGAGCTGACGACCGTTTTCCAGGCCGTCTCCCTGCTCGATGAGGTGACGGTCCGCAACGCCGACGTGCTCTCCCTCGAGGTCGTCGGGGAGGGCGCCGACAAACTGCCGACCGACGAGCGCAACCTCGCCTGGCAGGCCGCCGAACTCATGGCCGAGCACGTGGGCCGGGCGCCCGACGTCTCGATCATGATCGACAAATCCATCCCGGTGGCCGGTGGGATGGCCGGCGGCAGCGCCGACGCGGCGGCCGTGCTGGTCGCCATGAACTCGCTGTGGGAGCTCAACGTGCCCCGCCGCGACCTGCGGATGCTCGCCGCACGGCTGGGTAGCGACGTGCCCTTCGCGCTGCACGGCGGCACCGCGCTGGGGACCGGCCGCGGCGAGGAATTGGCCACGGTGTTGTCCCGGAACACCTTCCACTGGGTGCTGGCGTTCGCCGACGGCGAGCTGCTCACGCCGGCGGTGTTCGCCGAGCTGGACCGGCTGCGGGAGGCGGGGCACCCGCCGCGGCTTGCCGGGCCCGGACCGGTGTTGGCGGCGCTGGCCGCGGGCGACGCCGACCAGCTGGCGTCCTTGCTGGGCAACGAGATGCAGGCCGCCGCGGTTAGCCTCAATCCCAAACTGCGCCGCACCCTGCGCGCCGGGGTCGAGGCCGGCGCCCTGGCGGGCATCGTGTCCGGCTCCGGCCCGACGTGCGCCTTCCTGTGCTCCTCGGCGGCCTCGGCGGTCGACGTGGGCACCGAGGTGTCCGGCGTGGGAGTCTGCCGCACGGTGCGCGTCGCCAGCGGGCCGGTGGCCGGCGCGCGGGTCGTGCCCGCCCCCACCGAAGTGTGAAAATCGCCCCAAATCGGGCATTCGTTTGGGCTGTTCCCTAAGAGGAGTTTAAGATAATCCGCGGTGACGGGTAGCGCTGAGCAAGAACACTTATTTTCGTCGTCCGCCGGGGTTTCCGGCGGACGACTGATACTTCGGGCCCACCGGCGTTTTCGGGGCTCGATTCGCGCCGACCGGATGGCCGGATGCCTGGCCGTCGACCCATCGCCGATTCGAGACCTAACTGCCGCCCGACTGTGTTTGCGTGCCTGCTCCCAAGCGTTACCCGGGGAGCGGAATATGAGATCCCGGGCGTTGTGGCGAGCGCCGGAACCGAGGAGGTTTGTGTGAGCAGGTTTACCGAGAAGATGTACCGCAATGCCCGCAACGCGACGACGGGCATGGTCACCGGTGAACCCCACGAACCGGTCCGCCACACCTGGGGCGAGGTCCACGAGCGCGCCCGCCGCATCGCGGGCGGCCTGGCCGCCGCCGGTATCGGGCTGGGCGACGCGGTCGGTGTGCTGGCCGGCTTCCCGGTGGAGATCGCCCCGACGGCGCAGGGCTTGTGGATGCGCGGCGCCAGCCTGACGATGCTGCACCAGCCCACCCCGCGCACCGACCTGGCCGTGTGGGCGGAAGACACGATGAACGTCATCGGCATGATCGAGGCGAGGGCCGTCATCGTCTCCGAGCCCTTCCTGGTGGCCATCCCCGTGCTCGAGGAGAAGGGCATCAAGGTCCTCACCGTCGCCGACCTGCTGGCCTCGGATCCGGTCGACCCCATCGAGGTCGGCGAGGACGACCTGGCGCTGATGCAGCTGACGAGCGGCTCCACCGGGTCTCCCAAGGCCGTCCAGATCACCCACCGCAACATCTACTCCAACGCCGAGGCAATGTTCATCGGCGCGCAGTACGACGTCGACAGGGACGTCATGGTCAGCTGGCTGCCCTGCTTCCACGACATGGGGATGGTCGGCTTCCTGACCATCCCGATGTACTTCGGCGCGGAGCTGGTCAAGGTCACGCCGATGGACTTCCTGCGCGACACGCTGCTGTGGGCCAAGCTCATCGACAAGTACAAGGGCACCATGACCGCGGCGCCCAACTTCGCCTACGCGCTGCTCGCCAAGCGGCTGCGCCGCAACGCCAAGCCCGGCGACTTCGACCTGTCCACCCTGCGGTTCGCGCTGTCGGGCGCCGAGCCGGTTGAACCCGCCGACGTCGAGGACCTGCTCGACGCGGGTAAGCCGTTCGGCCTGCGGCCCTCGGCGATCCTGCCGGCCTACGGCATGGCCGAGACCACGCTGGCGGTGTCGTTCTCGGAGTGCAACGCCGGGCTGGTCGTCGACGAGGTCGACGCCGACCTGCTGGCCGCGCTGCGCCGGGCCGTGCCCGCCACCAAGGGCAACACCCGCAGGCTGGCCACGCTCGGCCCGCTGCTGCAGGACCTCGAGGCGCGCATCATCGACGAGAACGGCGACGTGATGCCGCCACGCGGCGTCGGCGTCATCGAACTGCGCGGGGAGTCGCTGACGCCCGGCTACCTGACCATGGGCGGCTTCATCCCGGCGCAGGACGAGAACGGCTGGTACGACACGGGCGACCTCGGCTACATGACCGAAGAGGGCCACGTCGTGGTGTGCGGCCGCGTCAAGGACGTCATCATCATGGCGGGCCGTAACATCTATCCGACCGACATCGAGCGGGCCGCCGGCCGTGTCGAGGGGGTGCGGCCCGGGTGCGCCGTGGCGGTGCGCCTGGACGCCGGCCACTCACGCGAGACCTTCGCCGTCGCCGTCGAATCCAACGCCTGGCAGGACCCGGCCGAGGTGCGCCGGATCGAGCACCAGGTCGCCCGCGAGGTGGTGGCCGAGGTCGACATGCGGCCGCGCAACGTGGTGGTGCTCGGGCCGGGCACCATCCCGAAGACACCGTCGGGCAAGCTGCGCCGGTCGCACTCCGCGACCCTGGTCACCTAGGGGCGGCTCTACCAGGCGTGGACGCGGTTCTGCGCCGGCTCCAGCCCCAGCTCGATCAGCAACTCGGTGGCGTCGGCCGCCTGCTCGCAGATGGTGGGGACCTCGGCGCGCTCGGCGGCCGAGAAGTTCTCCAACACGAATGCCGCCGGGTCTTTGCGTCCCGGCGGCCGGCCGATCCCGATGCGGACGCGCTGAAACTCCTTGGTGCCCAGCGCGGACGCCACCGAGCGCAGGCCGTTGTGGCCGCCCTCGCCGCCGCCGATCTTGAGCCGGATCCGGCCGAAGTCGAGGTCGAGGTCGTCGTGGACGACGACGATGTCGGCCGGCGGCACCGAATAGAACTTCGCCAACGGCCCGACCTGGCGGCCGGACTCGTTCATGTAGCAGCGCGGCTTGGCGACCAGCACCGAGTGCCCCGCCAGTCGACCGCTGACCACGTCGGCCCCGGACCGCTTGTGCACCTTGAACTTCGAGCCCAACCGGTCGGCGAGCAGGTCGGCGACCATGAACCCGAGGTTGTGCCGGGTGCGGGCGTAGTTGTCTCCGGGGTTGCCCAGGCCGACCACCAGCAACGGCTCGGCCACGTTGCGGTCCGCCTACTCGGACTCGCCCGCGGGGGCCCCGGAATCTGTGGCCTCGCCGGCTTCCTCTTCCGCCGGGGCGGGTGCGCCCGCGGCGGCCTCGCCGGCGCCCTCTTCCTCGAGGTCCTCGGCGGTCGGCGCGACCACCACGTTGACCACCAGCATCTCCGGGTCGGAGATCAGGTTGACGCCCCGCGGCAGCTCGATCTGCCCGGCGGCGAACTGGGTGCCGGGCTCGGCGTCCTGCACCGACACCGTCAGCTGCTCGGGGATCGACAGGGCCTCGGCCTCGATCTCGATGGTGTTGGTGTCCTGGGTGACCAGGGTGCCGGGTGCGGCGTCGCCCTCGATGACGACGTTGACCTCCACGACCACCTTTTCGCCACGGCGCACGACCAGCAGGTCGGCGTGCTGAATGGTGCGGCGGATCGGGTGGATGTCGAGCGCCTTGGTCAGCGCCAGCTGTTCCTTGCCGTCGATGTCCAGGCTCAGCACCGCGTTGGTGCCCGCGTGGCGCAACACCGCCGCGAAGTCGTGACCCGGCAACTCCAGGTGCTGCGGCTCGGCGCCGTGGCCGTAGAGGACGGCGGGAATCTTGCCCTCGCGGCGGGCCCGGCGGGACGCGCCCTTGCCGGTCTCGGTTCGTACCGTGGCGGTGAGTTGGTTGCCCGCGGACTTGGCCATCGTGTCGCTCCTGTGTGCTCGGTGCCTGAGTGTGGGCACGGCCAGGGTCGCGACAGTTCGTCGGTCTCCGTCGATAACGGTGCTGGCTGGCCAGCCACCCTCGCCGTGACGCCCGGTCAGGTTAGCGCATGCGCACCTCAGAGCGGAAATTCGGTGCCGGTGAGCTGCTCCGACAGTCCCCACAGCGCCGTCGCCATCGCCCGGTCCTGTGCCCGCCGGCTGCGCCTGACCGGCTGGGTGCGGCCGGTCTGCCCGAACCGCGGCCCGACGAACGTGTCGCCCGGAAGGTCCTGCGACGCGGCATACAACGTCTGGCGGGCCCCGAAGTCGGCGTCGGTGGCGACGATCCGGGTGACCGCCGACATCATCGCGTCACCCAGCCTGCGGCCCGAGGCCCCCTGCAGGTTGGTGTGCGAGTAGCCGGGGTGGGCGGCCAGCGCGCGCAGCGCGGAACCGGCCCCGTCCAGCCGGCGCTGCAGCTCGCTGGTGAACAGCAGGTTGGCGAGCTTGGACTGGCTGTAGGCCAGCCACGGCGAGTAGCGCCGCGTCTTCCAGTTCAGGTCGTCGAGGCTGATCCGGCCCGCCCAGTGCGCCATCGACGACACGGTCACCACGCGATCGGTGAGCTTGGGCAGCAACAGGTTGGTGAGCGCGAAATGCCCGAGGTGGTTGGTGCCGATCTGGCTCTCGAAGCCGTCGACGGTCTGCCGGTACGGGGCGGCCATGATGCCCGCGTTGTTGATCAGCACGTCGGCCTTGTCGACCCCGCCGGCGAATTCGCGCACCGAAGAGAGGTTCTGCAGGTCGAGTGAGCGCACCTCGACGGGGCCGGTGTGGGAGCCCCGGATCTGCAGCGCGGCCTTCTCGCCCTTGCGGACGTCGCGGACGGCCATGACGAGCGTCGCGCCGCACCGCGCCAGTTCGCGGGCGGTCACCGCGCCCAGCCCGCTGTTGGCGCCCGTGACGATGACGGTGCGCCCGGCGAACGAGGGTAGGTCTGCGGCGGTCCAGTTGGTCATGGCTGACGAGCCTAATCCGGCCGGCTCAGCGGGATCGCGCCGAGATTGCCGCCGCGGCGGTGGTTGCGGCGGCGATCACGACCGTGGTGGCAATCTCGGCGAAGCCCGGCGGTCTGAAATCACTTCGCGGCGACGACGAACCCCCGCATGATCGCCTCGATGTCGGTGGACTGCGCGACCGCCTCGTTGGCGAGGTCGGTGATGGTGAGCTGAACCAAATACCGCTGGTGGGCGGGCGAAGACCCGGTCGCGATGACGATCCGGTTGAAGCTGTGCAGCCGCGTGCCGTCCAGGTCGTAGCTGCCCTGGATCATCGAGGAGGGGAAGCCGTTGTAGGGCGTCGACGAGGCGTCCAGCTGCTTGAAGTTCTCGAACAGCTGAGCGTCGTCGTTACCGTGCTGGATCACCTGGGCCGGATCGAAGTCGCCGCGCAGCAGGAAGACTACGAGCCGGGCGGTCGGATACTTGCCGCCCTTGGAGATCATCACCGTCTCGGGCGCGATGTGCGGGTTGTTCGCCGCCGTCCAGCCCGAGGGAGTCGGGATCGACACCGTCAGGTCGGGCAGGTTGCCCGGCGCGACCTGCTGGCCGGTCACGCCGATGTTCTGCAGATACTGCGACAGCGGGACGGGTTTCGCCACCCGCGTCGTGGTGGTCGTGGTCGTCGGAGTCGTCGACCAGATCGATTGATAGTCGGGCGTTTTCGGGCCGCACGCCACCGCGGGCAGCGTCAGCGCAATGGCCGCGGCCGCGCACGCGCGCCTCACAGAATCTCGCGGACCTTCTCGACCGGCCGGCCCAGCCGGGTGCCCTTCGCCGTCACGACGAACGGCCGCTCGATCAGGATCGGATGCTCGGCCATGGCGTCGAGCAACTCATCGTCGGTCGCATCCGCCAGATCGAGCTCTGCGTACAGCGATTCCTTCTTGCGTACCGCGGTCCGCACGTCGATCCCCGAATCGCTGATCATGCGAGCCAGTTCGGTGCGCGACGGCGGGGTCTTCAGGTACTCGACGATCGTCGGCTCAACGCCGTTGTCGCGCAACAGATCCAGCGTCTTACGGGAGGTGCTGCACCGGGGATTGTGGTAGATGACGGCTTCGGCAGGCTGTACAGCCATCTAGGCGTCCCCGTCGAAAAGCCCCGTCACGGAGCCGTTTTCGAAGACGGCGCGAATGGTGCTGGCCAACAGCGGCGCAATGGACAGGACGGTGAGCTGGGGGAAACGCTTCTCCTCGCCGATCGGCAGCGTGTTGGTGACGATCACCTCCCGCGCGCCGGACGCGGCGAGCCGCTCGGCGGCCGGGTCGGACAGCACGCCGTGGGTGGCCGCGATGATCACGTCACCGGCGCCCTCGTCGCGCAGCAACTTGACCGCGCCCGCGATGGTGCCGCCGGTGTCGATCATGTCGTCGATGAGCACGCAGGTCCTGCCCTGCACTTCGCCGACGACCCGGTTGGACACCACCTGGTTGGGCACCCGCGGATCGCGGGTCTTGTGAATGAAGGCCAGTGGAACGCCACCCAATGCGTCGGCCCACTTCTCGGCGATGCGTACCCGGCCCGAGTCGGGGGAGACGACCACCATGTTGCCGTCGGGGTAGTTGTCGCGGATGTACCCGGTCAGCAGGTTCTGGGCGCGCATGTGGTCGACCGGCCCGTCGAAGAATCCCTGGATCTGGTCGGTGTGCAGGTCGACGGTCACGATCCGGTCGGCGCCCGCGGTCTTGAGCAGGTCGGCGACCAGCCGCGCCGAGATCGGTTCGCGGCCGCGATGCTTCTTGTCCTGCCGGGCGTACGGGTAGAACGGCATGACCGCGGTGATCCGCTTGGCGCTGCCCCGCTTGAGCGCGTCGATCATGATCAGCTGTTCCATCAGCCAGTTGTTCACCGGATTCGGATGTGATTGCAGGACGAACGCGTCGCACCCGCGCACCGACTCGTGGAACCGCACGAAGATCTCGCCGTTGGCGAACTCGCGCGCCGTCTGAGCGGTGACGTGGACGTCGAGCTCCTTTGCCACCTGCTCGGCCAACTCCGGGTGCGCACGGCCGGAGAAGAGCATCAGGTTTTTGCGGTTGTCGGTCCAGTCGTGGCTCAACGCACTGCCCTCGCCGTTCGGATCAAAAGTGGATGGCCAATCGTACGTAGCGAATCGTACGGAAAAGTGGCCGGGTTACCAGAAACCGACATCACGGTGTCTGTTCGGGCTCGGATTTCCCTTCGACGGCCCCGGACGGTTTTCGGGCCGCCTTCTCGGCCGCCTCGGCGGCCGCGCTGCCCGGTCGTTTGCGCTGTACCCAGCCCTCGATGTTGCGCTGCGGGCCCGCGGACACGGCCAGCGCGCCCGGCGGGACGTCGTCGCGGACCACGGTTCCCGCGCCGGTGTACGCCCCGTCGCCGACCGTCACCGGGGCGACGAACATGGTGTCCGACCCGGTGCGCACGTGCGAGCCGACGGTGGTGCGGGCCTTGGACGTGCCGTCGTAGTTGACGAAGACGCTCGACGCCCCGATGTTGCTGTGTTCGCCGATGTCGGCGTCCCCGACGTAGGTCAGGTGCGGAACCTTGGTGCCCGTGCCGATCGTGGAGTTCTTGGTCTCGACGAACGCCCCGAGCTTGCCTTCGTCGCCCAGCACGGTGCCGGGCCGCAGATAGGTGAACGGGCCGACCGTGGCCCCCGCACCGATGGACGACGACGTGCCGTGCGTGCGCACCACCGACGCACCGTCGCCGACGGTGACGTCGGTGAGTGTGGTGTCGGGGCCGACGACGCAGTGGCTCCCGACCTGGCTGCGCCCCAGCAGCTGCGTGCCGGGGTGGATGACGGTGTCGCGCCCGATCGTGACGTCGACGTCGATCCAGGTGGTCGCCGGGTCCACGATGGTCACCCCGGCCATCTGATGGGCGGCGACGAGGCGGCGGTTGAGCTCGGCGCCCAGTTGCGCCAGCTGCACGCGGTTGTTGACGCCGGCGACCAGGGCGCTGTCGTCGACGTGCTGGGCCTGGATGGCCCGCCCGTCCCCGCGCAGGATCGAGATGACGTCGGTCAGGTAGAGCTCCTGCTGGGCGTTGTCGGAGCTCAGCCGGCTCAGCGCGGAGCGCAACGCCGCGACGTCGAAGGCGTAGACCCCGGCGTTCACCTCGCGGATTTCCCGCTGGGACGGCGTTGCGTCGGCGTGCTCCACGATCGCGGTGACCTCGTCGTCCTGGGTGCGCAGGATGCGGCCATAGCCGGTGGGGTCGTCCAGGGTCGTGGTGAGCACGGTCGCGGCGGCAGCCCCGGCGTTGTGCGTCTCGATCAGGCCCGCCAGGGTGTCGGGGTCCAGCAGCGGCGTGTCGCCGGAGGTGACGACGACCACGCCGGCGTAGTCGTCGGGCAGCGCGGACAGCCCGCAGCGGACCGCGTGGCCGGTGCCCAGCGGCCGGTCCTGCAGGGCGACCTCGATGCCACGGCCGAGGGCGTCGGCCGATTCGGCCACCAGCGGCGCGATGCGCTGATGATCGTGGCCCAGGACGACGACCAGGTGCTGCGGCGCGACCTTGGTGATGGCGTGCAGCAGGTGCGACAGCATGCTGCGCCCGCCGATCTCGTGCAGCACCTTGGGGGTGTCCGAACGCATCCGGGTGCCGGGCCCGGCCGCGAGCACCAGGACCGCGGTATCACCACGAGACGCCATCAACTCTCCTCAACCCCGGCGGGGACGCCGTCTCCGTAGGACGACACGCCGTCAAGCGTGGCACTTCATCTGATGTTGACGCAAAGACCGCGCCCAGGGCTGGCGCCTATGTCGACTCGCCTAGGTCGACTCGCCGACTGTGGGCCCTAGGTATGGAAACTGCCGCGAATTCGTCCATAGGCCCCACACTCGCGAGCCGTGCTCCGTCGCCAGGACTCGAACCTGAACTATCTGAACCAAAATCAGAGGTGCTGCCGATTACACCACGACGGACCGGGCGGCAGACCGCGCCAACCCAAGACTTTAGACGGTGTGCGGGCCGACCGCGGCGCCGAGTGATACACCGGCTTTTCGGGCCTGTCGACGCTATACGCTGATTGACGTGGCTGTTCTCGATAAGGAGCCGGACAAGGAGGTGCGCGCGCCGCGCGCGCGGATGACCGGCAGCGAGCGCCGACAGCAACTCATCGGCATCGCACGCTCGCTGTTCGCCGAACGCGGCTACGAGGGCACCTCGATCGAGGAGATCGCGCTGCGCGCCAACGTGTCCAAGCCGGTCGTCTACGAACATTTCGGCGGCAAGGAGGGGTTGTACGCCGTGGTCGTCGACCGGGAGATGTCGGCGTTGCTCGACGGCATCACCTCGTCGCTGACCAACAACCGGTCCCGGGTGCGCGTCGAACGGGTCGCGCTGGCGTTGCTCACCTACGTCGAGGAGCGCACAGACGGCTTCCGGATCATGATCCGCGACTCGCCGGCCGCGATCAGCTCCGGCACCTACTCCAGCCTGCTCAACGACGCCGTCAGCCAGGTCAGTTCCATCCTGGCCGGCGACTTCGCGCGTCGCGGCCTGGACCCGGAGCTGGCGCCGCTGTACGCGCAGGCGCTGGTGGGCTCGGTGTCGATGACGGCGCAGTGGTGGCTCGACACCCGCGAGCCCAAGAAAGAAGTGGTCGCCGCGCACCTGGTCAACCTGATGTGGAACGGGCTGACCCATCTGGAGGCCGACCCCAGGCTGCAGGACCAGTAGGGGCTCGGCCCGGCGGGTTCATGCGGTCAGCGTCACACCCACCGCGACGACGGGCCGGGGGAAATGCTCTGCGGCGCAGGCCTCGTCGAGCGCGTCCTCGATGATGGCGGCCAGCTCGTCGGCACCGGGTTCCGATCCGCCCACGACGTAAGGGTCGGCCTGGTCACCACCCAAGTGAAGTTCGGTGAGGATGATGTCGTGCCGGGCGCGGACGTCCGCCATGGCGGCAATCGTCCGGCGGATCGCCTCGTCGTAGCGGGCCGCGGCGCCGGCCCGGGTGGCCGAAGGATCCGGCCGGCAGTGCAGGCCCACCAGGTCGAAGGTGGTGCGCGCCGGCCCGCGCCGCGCCCGGCCGGCGACGTGGGGAGCCTCGATGGGCGAGTCCAGCACGATGCGCCCGACGCCGACGCCCACCGCGTCGCGCAACAACTCGGGCGATCCTGGGTGCGCGACGATGCGTGCCGGGTCCGTCCCCGCGGCGAGGGCGACCGCCAGCTCGCCGTCCGAGCGGACGCCGATGCCGAGGCCCTGTTCGCGTACGAAGCGCGCGACCTCGGCGGTCAGCGGCGACCGGCCGAAGTAGACGACGCGCGCACCCCGCAGCGCTTTGCGCCAACGGCGGGCGCGCTCCCGGAAATCGGCCTCGTCGGCCACGCCGGCCGGGGCGTGGCGTCCGGCGCCGGCGCACAGCGGGGGCGCCGCGTCACCGATGGACGGCAGGATGTCCAGCAATGTCATGAGTCCACGGTGCGCCCGCGCCGAGGCGGTCGGGGTTTTCCTTACGACCCCTTGACGGCGCCGGGCTCGAAATTGACGAATCTTGGCGCCCCTAGAATGGATTCATCATGACCGCACCGGGGCCTGCTCGCCCAGAACCCCCGATCGCGGGGCTCGTTGAATTGGCGCTCACCGCGCCGGCCTTCCAGCAGCTGATCGAAAGCGCGGCCGAACGACCGGCTGAGCTTCACCTGGTGGGTCCAGCCAGCGCACGGTTGTTCGTCGCCAGTGCGCTGGCGCGGTCGGGTCCTTTGCTGGTAGTCACCGCGACCGGGCGCGAAGCCGATGACCTGACCGCCGAGCTGCGCGGCGTCTTCGGCGATGCCGTGGCGGCCTTCCCGTCGTGGGAGACCCTGCCGCACGAGCGGCTCTCACCGGGCGTCGACACCGTCGGCGCCCGATTGACCGTGCTGCGCCGGCTGGCCCACCCGGACGACGCACGGCTGGGCCCGCCACTGCAAGTGGTGGTGACGGCGGTGCGCTCGCTGCTGCAGCCGATGACGCCACAGCTGGGGCTGGTCGAGCCGGTAACCCTGAGCGTGGGGCAGGAGATCGCTTTCGAGGATGTCGTCGCCCGGCTGGTCGAGCTGGCCTACACCCGGGTCGACATGGTGGGCCGGCGGGGCGAGTTCGCCGTCCGTGGCGGAATTCTCGACGTCTTCCCACCGACCGCCGAACACCCGGTCCGCGTCGAGTTCTGGGGCGACGAGGTCAGCGAGATGCGGATGTTCGCCGTCGCCGACCAGCGCTCCATTCCCGAGATCGAGGTCGACACGGTCATCGCGGTGGCCTGCCGCGAACTGCTGCTGACCGACGACGTCCGGGAACGGGCCGCGGCGCTGGCCGCCCGGCATTCGGGCGCCGAGCCCGCCATCACCGGCAGCAGCGCCTCCATTCCGTCGACCGCGATGCCCTCGGCCAACTTGGCCAGCATGTCGGTGACGCTGCCGG
>NZ_LZKD01000127.1:0-8457 GCF_001668695.1 Mycobacterium sp. E2497 | reverse complement strand
TGACCGACGACGTCCGGGAACGGGCCGCGGCGCTGGCCGCCCGGCATTCGGGCGCCGAGCCCGCCATCACCGGCAGCGTCACCGACATGCTGGCCAAGTTGGCCGAGGGCATCGCGGTCGACGGAATGGAGGCGCTGCTGCCGGTGCTGCGGCCCGGCGAGCACGTGCTGCTGACCGACCAGCTGGCCCCGCGCACGCCGGTGCTGCTGTGCGACCCCGAAAAGGTCCGCACCCGGGCGGCGGACCTGATCAAGACGGGCAGCGAATTCCTCGAGGCGTCCTGGTCGGTCGCGGCGCTGGGCACGGACGCACCCGTGGACGTGACGCAGTTCGGCGGATCGGGCTTCGCCGAGCTCGACGACGTGCGCGCCGCGGCGGCGAAGTCCGGTCACCCGTGGTGGACGCTGAGCCAGTTGTCCGACGAGTCCGCGGTGGAGCTGGACATCCGGTCGGCGCCGTCGGCCCGCGGGCATCAGCACGACATTGACGGCATCTTCGCCATGCTGCGCGCCCACGTCTCGACCGGCGGCTACGCCGCGGTGGTCGCGCCCGGCGTCGGGACCGCGCATCGGGTGGTCGAGCGGCTCGCCGACTCCGACACTCCCGCCGCCATGCTGGAACCGGACGCGGCGGACACCACGCTCAAACCGGGGATCGTCAGCGTCCTCAAGGGCCCGCTGCACGAGGGTGTCATCATCCCCGGCGCCAACCTGGTCATCATCACCGAGACCGACCTGACCGGCAGCCGGGCCACCGCCGTCGAGGGCAAGCGGCTGGCGGCCAAGCGCCGCAACACCGTCGACCCGCTGGCGCTGACGGCCGGTGACCTGGTGGTGCACGACCAGCACGGCATCGGCCGCTTCGTCGAAATGACCGAACGCACCGTCGGCGGGGCCCGGCGCGAGTACCTGGTGCTGGAGTACGCGTCCAGCAAGCGCGGCGGTGGGTCGGACAAGCTCTACGTCCCGATGGACTCGCTGGACCAGCTGTCGCGCTACGTCGGCGGGCAGGCGCCGGCGCTTTCCAAGCTGGGCGGCAGCGACTGGGCCAACACCAAGACCAAGGCCCGCCGCGCGGTGCGCGAGATCGCCGGCGAGCTCGTCGCGTTGTACGCCAAGCGGCAGGCCAGCCCGGGGCACGCGTTCGCGCCGGATACCCCCTGGCAGGCCGAGATGGAGGACGCGTTCGGCTTCACCGAGACCGTCGACCAGCTCACCGCCATCACCGAGGTCAAGGCCGACATGGAAAAGCCCATCCCGATGGACCGGGTGATCTGCGGCGACGTCGGCTACGGCAAGACCGAGATCGCGGTGCGCGCGGCGTTCAAGGCGGTCCAGGACGGCAAGCAGGTCGCGGTGCTGGTGCCCACCACGCTGCTGGCCGATCAGCACCTGCAGACGTTCACCGACCGGATGGCCGGCTTCCCGGTGACCGTCAAGGGCCTGTCGCGGTTCACCGACAACGCCGAGTCCCGCGCTGTGATCGAGGGCATGGCCGACGGGTCGGTGGACGTCGTGATCGGCACCCACCGGCTGCTGCAAACGGGGGTGCGCTGGAAGGATCTGGGCCTGGTGGTCGTCGACGAGGAGCAGCGGTTCGGCGTCGAGCACAAGGAGCACATCAAGTCGTTGCGCACTCACGTCGACGTGCTGACCATGAGCGCCACGCCGATCCCGCGGACCCTGGAGATGAGCCTGGCGGGCATCCGCGAGATGTCGACGATCCTGACGCCGCCCGAGGAGCGCTACCCCGTGCTGACCTACGTCGGCCCCCAGGACGACAAGCAGGTCGCGGCGGCGCTGCGGCGCGAGTTGCTGCGCGACGGGCAGGCGTTCTACGTGCACAACCGGGTCAGCTCGATCGACCGCGCGGCCGCCCGGGTCCGCGAGCTGGTCCCGGAGGCGCGGGTGGTCGTCGCGCACGGGCAGATGCCCGAGGAGCGGCTGGAACGCACCGTGCAGGGCTTCTGGAACCGCGAGTACGACATCTTGGTGTGCACCACGATCGTGGAGACCGGGCTGGACATCTCGAATGCCAACACGCTGATCGTCGAGCGCGCCGACACCTTCGGGCTCTCGCAGCTGCACCAGCTGCGCGGCCGGGTGGGGCGCAGCCGCGAGCGCGGCTACGCCTACTTTCTGTATCCGCCGCACGCGCCGCTGACCGAGACGGCCTACGACCGGTTGGCGACCATCGCGCAGAACAACGAACTGGGCGCGGGCATGGCCGTGGCGCTGAAGGACCTCGAGATCCGGGGGGCGGGCAACGTGCTGGGCGTCGAGCAGTCCGGGCACGTCGCCGGGGTCGGCTTCGACCTCTACGTGCGGCTGGTGGGGGAGGCCGTGGAGGCCTATCGGGCCGCCGCCGATGGGCAGACGGTGACCACCGCCGAGGAGCCCAAGGACGTGCGCATCGACCTGCCGGTGGACGCGCACCTGCCGCCGGACTACATCGCCAGTGACCGGCTCCGGCTGGAGGCCTACCGTCGCCTGGCCGCCGCTTCGGACGACGCGGCCATCGGCGCCGTCATCGAGGAACTCGTCGACCGCTACGGTGCGCTGCCCGAACCGGCGCTGCGCCTGGTCGCGGTGGCGCGGTTGCGGCTGCTGTGCCGCGCCGCCGGCATCACCGAGGTGTCGGCCCCGTCGGCGGCGACCGTGCGGTTGTCGCCGATGACGCTGCCCGACTCGGCCCAGGTGCGGCTCAAGCGGATGTATCCGGCCGCGAGCTACCGCGCCACGACGTCCACCGTGCAGGTGCCCATCCCGCGGGCGGGCGGGGTCGGCGCCGCACGCATCCGCGACGTCGAATTGCTGCAGATGGTGGCCAACCTGGTGACGGCGCTGGAAGGTAAGCCCCAGACCGATATTGGTATAACGGGTTCACCTGCACCGATGTCCAGTGAGGAACGGCAAGCGCGATGATCCGCGCCGGCGACGATGCGGTGGGGGCACCACCCGCTTGCGGGGGACGAAGCGATGTGGGGGTACCTCCCGCTTGCGGGGGAGAGGAGAGGCGCCCATGATCGTCGTCTTGTGCGACCCGCGGCGCCCGTCGCTGGTGCCCGTCGAGGCCATTGAGCACCTCGGCGGAGAGGTGCAGTACACCGAGGAGATGCCCGTCGCGGTGCCGTGGTCGCTGCCCGCGGCGCGCCCGGTGCATGCCGGGGACCCCGAAGATCCGGCGCCGGTGCTGCTGTCGTCGGACCCCGACCATCCCGCCGTCACCGCCCGGCTGTCCGCGGGCGCGCGATTGATCTCCGCACCGGAGACGCCGCGCGGCGAACGTCTGGTCGACGTGGTCGCGATGATGGACAAGCTGCGCACCGCCGGACCGTGGGAGAGCGAGCAAACCCACGACTCCCTGCGCCGATTCCTGCTGGAGGAGACCTACGAACTGCTGGACGCGGTGCGCAGCGGCAGCGCCGACCAGCTGCGGGAAGAACTCGGCGACGTGTTGCTGCAGGTGCTCTTTCACGCGCGCATCGCCGAGGATGCCCCGCAGCTGCCCTTCACCATCGACGACGTCGCGGTCACGCTGATGCGGAAGTTGGGCAACCGGGTTCCGGGTGTGCTTGCGGGGCAGACCATTTCGCTGGAAGAGCAGCTGGCCCAGTGGGAAGAGCGCAAGGCGGCCGAAAAGCCGCGGAAATCCGTGATGGACGACGTGCACACCGGGCAGCCGGCGCTGGCCCTGGCGCAGAAGGTGATCGAGCGGGCCCAGAAGGCCGGCCTGCCCGCCGACCTCGTCCCCGCCGAGATCACCTCCGTTTCCGTGTCGGCCGACGGCGACGCGGAAGGCGCGCTGCGCACCGCCGTGCTGGAGTTCGTCGACACGGTCCGCGAGGTCGAGCGGGCGATCGCCGCCACGCGCCGCGGCGTAGGCGTCCCCGAGGAGTTCGACGTGGCCCCGCTCGGGGAGATCACGGAAGACGAGTGGCGTGAGCACTGGCCCTCGGCCGGGGCCGCCGCCGACGAGCCGGCCATGCCCGACGAGGCGGTCGACGAATCCGCGGTGGACGCCGCGGCCGACGACGCCTGATCGTGCGCTGCAGCCCGAACGCGGCCGGGCACACCGGAACCCATGGGACGATGGTGGGGCGGAATTTGGTGCAGGGGAGTCCGAGGGAGCTTTAACCAGCATGGTGTCGCCGAGGCCTTGGTTGCGCGCGGCCGCCGTGATCGGCGCGACTGCGATGCTGCTGGCCTCCAGCTGCACGTGGCAGCTCAGCCTGTTCATCCCGGAGGGCGTCCCGCCGCCGGCCGGGGCTCCGGTGCCGCCGGTGGACACGCACGCCAGCGGCCGGCCCGCGGACCAGCTTCGGGCCTGGGCCGAGCAACGGTCGGCCACCTTGGAGATTCCCGTGATCGCATTGGAGGCCTACGCGTACGCCGCCCGGGTCGCCGAGGTCGAGAACCCGAGGTGCCACATCGCGTGGACCACGCTGGCGGGCATCGGGCAGGTCGAGAGCCACCACGGCACTTATCGCGGCGCGCGGCTGGCGCCCAACGGGGATGTCAGCCCCCCGATTCGCGGTGTCCGCCTGGATGGAAGCGGCGGCACCCTGCGCATCGTCGACAGCGAGGAACCGGCCACGGACGACGACGGGGTGGTGCGCGCCATGGGCCCGATGCAGTTCATCCCCGAGACCTGGCGGTTGTACGGCGTGGACGCCCACAACGACGGCCGCGTCAGCCCGGACAACATCGACGATGCCGCCCTCGCGGCGGCCGGCTACCTGTGTTGGCGGGGCAAGGATCTGGCCACACCGCGCGGCTGGATCACCGCGCTGCGGGCCTACAACAACTCCGGCGTCTACGCGCGGGCGGTGCGCGACTGGGCGACCGCTTATGCGGCGGGTCACCCGCTGTAGCAGGATGTACCAGGCTTTACGCTAACGGCGGCGAGGCCGGCACCAGCTACGGAACACAAGGAGAAACTCAGTGCCGATTATCGAGCAGGTCGGGGCCCGCGAGATCCTCGACTCCCGCGGCAACCCGACGGTCGAGGTCGAGATCGCCCTGGCGGACGGGACGTTTGCCCGCGCGGCGGTGCCGTCCGGCGCGTCGACCGGTGAGCACGAGGCCGTCGAGTTGCGTGACGGCGGTGAGCGTTACGGCGGCAAGGGCGTGCACAAGGCCGTGGAGGCCGTCCTCGACGAGATCGGCCCGGCGGTCATCGGCCTGGCCGCCGACGACCAGCGGTTGGTGGACCAGGCGCTGGTCGACCTCGACGGCACCCCCGACAAGTCCCGGCTGGGCGGCAACGCCATCCTCGGTGTGTCGCTGGCCGTCGCCAAGGCCGCCGCCGACTCCGCCGAGCTGCCGCTGTTCCGCTACATCGGCGGGCCGAACGCGCACATCCTGCCGGTGCCGATGATGAACATCCTCAACGGCGGCGCGCACGCCGACACCGCCGTCGACATCCAGGAATTCATGGTGGCACCTATCGGCGCTCCGAGCTTCGCCGAAGCCTTGCGCTGGGGCGCCGAGGTGTACCACTCGCTCAAGTCGGTACTGAAGAAGGAGGGCCTGAGCACCGGCCTGGGCGACGAGGGCGGTTTCGCGCCCGACGTAGCCGGCACCACCGCGGCCCTGGACCTGATCGGCCGGGCCATCGAGTCCGCCGGTTTCAAGCTGGGCGTCGACGTGGCGCTGGCCCTCGACGCCGCCGCCACCGAGTTCTACACCGACGGCACCGGATACGCCTTCGAGGGCAGCACCCGCAGCGCCGAGCAGATGGCGGAGTTCTACGCCGGGCTGCTCGGCTCCTATCCGCTGGTGTCCATCGAAGACCCGCTGTCCGAGGACGATTGGGCCGGCTGGGCCGCGCTGACGGCGTCGATCGGTGACCGCGTGCAGATCGTCGGCGACGACATCTTCGTCACCAATCCCGAGCGCCTCGAGGAAGGCATCGAGAAGGGTGTCGCAAACGCGTTGCTGGTCAAGGTGAATCAGATCGGCACGCTGACCGAGACCCTCGACGCCGTCTCGCTCGCCCACCACAGCGGGTACCGCACCATGATGAGCCACCGCAGCGGCGAGACCGAGGACACCACGATCGCCGACCTGGCGGTGGCCGTCGGCAGCGGGCAGATCAAGACCGGTGCGCCCGCCCGCAGCGAGCGGGTCGCCAAATACAACCAGCTGCTGAGGATCGAAGAGGCGCTGGGCGACGCCGCCCGTTACGCCGGCGATCTGGCGTTCCCGCGGTATGCGCCGGAGGCCAAATAGCTTGCCCGCCAAGCCGGATCCGAAACGGCGCTCCCCGGCATCGCGTCCGGGGAAGGCCGGGGATTCGGTTCGGCGCCGCCGCACCACCAAGCCGGCCTCCAAGCCCTCGCCGACCGCGAAGCAGGCCGGCGCGCGGTCGGCTTTCGAGCATGTGGTCGAGCCGATCAAGCGGCAGGTCGCCGAGTCCGTCGAGCAACGGTCCGAGCAGCGGTTGGGTTTCACCGCCCGGCGCGCGGCGGTGCTGGCCGCCGTCATCTGCGTGCTGACGCTGACCATCGCCGGCCCGGTGCGCACCTACTTCGCGCAGCGCACCGAGATGAATCAGTTGACGGCAAGCGAAGCCGCGCTGCGCCGGCAGATCGCCGACCTCGAGCAGAGAAAGGCCAAGCTCGGCGATCCGGCCTACATCGCGGCGCAGGCGCGCGAGCGGCTCGGATTCGTGAAGCCGGGCGACATCCCGTTCCAGGTGCAGCTTGCGCCGTCGGGGGCCACCCCGTCCGAACCCGGGGGGCAGGCGGCGAAACCCGCCAACACCGATCCCTGGTACACCGCGCTGTGGCACACCATCGCCGACGCGCCGCACCTGCCGCCGGCCAATGTGCCGCCGCCGGAAGTCCCTCCGTCGCAACCGGGCCCGGGCGGTCCCGTCCCACCGGCCGCACCGAACCCCACGGCGCCCGGTGGTTGAGCGTGCCGATCTGGAGGCCGTGGCGCGTCAGCTCGGGCGTGAGCCACGCGGCGTGCTCGACATCGCCTACCGCTGCCCCAACGGTGAGCCTGCAGTGGTGAAGACCGCGCCGAAACTGCCTGACGGCACGCCCTTTCCGACGTTGTACTACCTGACACATCCGGTACTGACCGCGGCCGCAAGCCGGCTGGAGACGACGGGGTTGATGCGCGAGATGTCCGAGCGGCTGCGGCACGACCCCGAATTGGCGGCCGCGTATCGGCGGGCCCACGAGTCGTATCTGGCCGAGCGGGACGCGATCGAGCCGTTGGGCACCACGTTTTCCGGGGGAGGAATGCCGGACCGGGTCAAGTGCCTGCACGTGCTGATCGCGCACTCGTTGGCCAAGGGGCCGGGGTGCAACCCGCTCGGCGATGAGGCGCTGGCCATTCTGGCGCCCGAGCCCGCAATGACCGGCATTCTGGTGGCGGGGCAATGGTGAGCAGGCTCGCCGGAATCGACTGTGGCACCAACTCGATTCGGTTGCTGATCGCCGACGTGACGGACGGACGCCTGCGCGACGTGCACCGGGAGACCCGGATCGTGCGGCTGGGCCAGGGTGTCGACGCGACCGGCCAGTTCGCGCCGGAGGCGATCGCCCGAACCCGGCAGGCGCTGAGCGACTACGCCGAGCTGCTGCGCCGCCACCGCGTCGAGCGGGTGCGGATGGTGGCCACCTCGGCCGCTCGCGACGTCGCCAATCGCGACGTCTTCTTCGCGATGACGGCCGACGTGCTGAGCGCGGCGGTGCCGGGCGCGGTGGCGGAGGTGATCACCGGGGCCGAGGAGGCCGCCCTGTCGTTCCGCGGTGCGGTCGGCGAATTAGACCCTGCGGCTGGGCCTTTCGTAGTGGTGGACCTCGGGGGCGGATCCACCGAGATCGTGGTGGGTGGTGAGTCGGTGACGGCGAGCTACTCGGCCGACATCGGCTGCGTGCGGCTGACCGAGCGCTGCCTGCACTCGGACCCGCCGACGCCCGATGAGGTGGCCGCGGCCCGCGCGGTGGTGCGCGAGCGGCTGGACGTCGCGCTGGGCGTGGTGTCCGTCGAGGGCGCGCGGACCTGGGTCGGGCTGGCCGGGACGATGACCACATTGTCCGCGCTGGCCCACAACATGACGGCGTATGACTCTGCGGCCATTCACCTTTCGCGCGTTCCCGGCGGCGACCTGTTGGCGGTGTGCGAGCGGCTGATCGGCATGACCCGCTCCGAGCGCGCCGCTTTGGGGCCCATGCACGAGGGGCGGGCAGACGTGATCGGCGGCGGCGCGATCGTGGTCGAGGAACTGGCGCGCGAGTTGCGCGCCCGCGCCGGCATCGACGAGCTGACCGTCAGCGAGCACGACATCCTGGACGGCATCGTGCTGTCGGTCGCGAGCTGAGTCACAGCGGCCACATGCGTTTCTCGCCGGGGGAAGCGGCGATGTGCCCGCCTCACAGCGACTTTCGGTCGGCGGGGCGCTCGGGATAGCGGGGTCGAGTCACACCCGCCACACCGG
>NZ_LZKD01000126.1:0-55672 GCF_001668695.1 Mycobacterium sp. E2497 | reverse complement strand
CCGAGCGCCTCGGCCGCTCGCGGGACTCGCACCAGCGCGCCGGCTTCGCCCAGCCGCTGCGCCGACGCGGACTGCGCGAGGGTCGCCATCAAGGGCATGCCCTCCGGGATGGCCGCCACCGAGACCGCGATGGCGCTGCTCAGCGCTTGGCGCAGGCCGCCGGCGCGCAGCAGGCCGAGGGCGCCGACAGCGACGCCGCCGCCCGCGCTGAAGGGGAACGCGCGGCTCATCAGCTGGCTGAGTTGATGATGCAGGCCGACGGTGGGCAGGTCCCCGGAGGCCAGTTCGGCGGCGCGACGCGTCTGGGTGTCCGCGCCGACGGCGGTGACCACCGCGACTGCGGTGCCCGCCACCACGGTGGTTCCGGCGTAGATCATGCAGCGACGTTCGGCCAGTTCGGCCCCCGGTGTGGCCTCGACCTGCTTCTGGACCGAGAGGGACTCGCCGGTGAGCGACGATTCGTCGACCTCGAGGTCGTGCGCCTCGATCACCCGGGCGTCCGCGGGCACCACCTCGTCGCTGCGCACCTCGATCACGTCGCCGGGCCGCAACTGCTCGACCACGACGTCACGGTAGCCGCGCTCGGCGGTGACCAACCGCGCCGGCGGCGCCTGCTGAGCCAGCAGGCGGGTCAGCCGGTTTTCGGCCTGCAGCTGTTGGTAGGTCGACAGCATCGCGTTCCCGGTCAGCACGGTGCCGACCAGTAGCGCGTCGGCCGGTGACCCCAACACCGCGGTCGCGGTCGAACACAACGCGAGGACCGGGGTCAACGGGTCGCCGGTCAGCTCGGCGCCGGCGGCTTTGACGAAATCCCATGCCGCGCCGGGGAACCGTGCGCCGCGTGGCTCGGATTCCGTCGCGGCAGAACACTCGTCGGAGTCGCGCAGCGTCGCCAATACGTCGCGGACCCGCTCGGCGGACATCGCATGCCATTCGTGGGCCGGCGCGGGCCGGGGGATCGGGGTGCCGATCGTGCGGCGCGCCAGCAGATATCCCGACAGGATCCCCGCGACGGCTCCGACGGTCACCGGGCCCGGTCCCCGCAACCTGCGCACCCCGGGCACCATGAACAGCGCGCCCAGCGCCGACGCGCCCACCGATATCGCGATGCCCTGCTGGCTCGCCCTGCGCGCCGCGGGCAACGCATGCAACACCCGCCAGGCCGCCGCGAGGTCCTCCATCATCAGGTCCGCGTGCCAGGGCGGCGGCCCATCGGCGTCGGGCTTGATCCCCAGCGCCAGGTCGGCGGCCGAAAGGGCTTGTGCGGCAGCCGAGGACAGCACGGCGACCGTGCGCCCTCCCCGTTGCAGCTCGGCCACCGCATCGGTGAGCGCGTCGTCGATGCGGCCATCGCCGACCGGCCGGATGTCATCGAACGCCTGCCGCAAGTCGCCGAGCAGGTCGGTGTCGACCGACACCAGCCGAGCGCCGGAGTCGCGCGCCTGGGTCATCATCGCGGAGGCCAGCGGGTGAGCGGCCGGGGCGATCAGCGCCTCGACCGCGCCGTTGCCGTCGATCGCATGGATCGGGTGCCAGCCCGCGGCCGCGCCGTCGTCGAGGAGTCCCTGCGCGCGGGTCCACGCGCTGAGCAACTCGTCGTCGCCGGCGCCGCGGACGCGCACCACCCGCATCTGAGCGCCACACAACACGCGCGGATCGATCAGTAGCGCATCGACCTTGTGGAGCCGGCGCAAACCCTCCGGGCGCAGCGCCAGCACCGCGTGCCGGTCCGCCAAGCCCCGCCCGAGGGTGGTCGCGAACGCCTCATGCGTGGTGCGCATCGCCTTCGGGGAAGCCGCCAGGGCCGCATTGGAGGCCATCGTGACGTTGCGGGTGAGGGCCCCGGTCAGGCCGACACCGATCAGCTGCCCCCACGCCGCGCGCGTGCCGTGCCGCTCGATCGGCCCAGCCGGTGCCCGGACCGGGCGCGGTGCGCGGTGCACCCCCGAATCCTGGGCGTGCCGGGCCAACTCCGGCTCGTAGCGGTCCCATGCCCGCGCCGCCGCGCGGCACTCGGCGGCCTTGAAGGCCTGCATCGTCAGGTCCACCGACAGTTTCGCCGGCGACAGCGTGACCACGTGCGCGACCATGCCGGTGACCGACAACGCCCTGTCCGTCGCGCCGGGTCCGATCCCGGCCTCGAGCGCACGGCGCACCCACGGTTGATGATTCGCGATCGCGGACACCGCCTCGACAGCGATCGGCGCCGCCGGCAACCGCAACGCCCGCCCCGCGAGGGCGACCGTGAACGCGGCGGCATTGGCGGCCACCATCGCGCCACGTGCCGCCAGCAGCAGACCGTCACCGGGCAGACTCTCCCCGCGGGTGAATCCCGTTGCACCGCAATCTGATTCGACTTCATCGAGCGCAGAGCAGAGGTCGTTCAGCGACGCTCCGTCGGGGTCGGTCTCGACGACCACCCGCGACAGCGGGAGATTCAGGCTGGCGTTCGCGACGCCGGGCTGTGCCCGCAGCGCATCAACGACGGCTCGGGCCCGCGCCGCGCCGTCGATTCCGCGGACCTCGATCCACATGCGACCGTCACCGCGCCCGGTACGCCGGGTCAGCGTGGAGCGGGAAACCTCACCCGAGAGCAGCTTTGCGCCCACCCGGACCGGCAGGGCGGCAACATCGAGGCCGGCGGCGGCGAGTCTGCCGGCCGCATCGCCAACCCCCGCGGCGGCGCCGAGCGCGGTCGACGCCACCCGCAACGGCGAAAGTTGTCGCACACGCAACCCCTTTCACACGACGAATGGTTGGTTCGCGGCTATCCGCGGGGAGGCCGCCGATCGACGCTGGCCGGGGCTGCAAACCCGACCAACCTAACCCGCGGTTAAGGGGCCAGCAACTTGAGGCGAATCCGAGTAAAGAACATGTAAAAAGTGATCGATGCTGTTGGGGGCATTCGATCAAATTGTTCGGGTCGCCTGATTCATATTTAGAGCAAACCCTCAGAGGCTGTCGCTGTCACCGTACCGCGGCGTAGCGTCATCGCGACCCATCGCGCCGCGTTTCGCCGTGGGAGATCGCGCTCGCGACGGGGGTCAACCCCGGGCGGCCGATCGGCCCGCGCGGCGGCCGTAGAAGCTGCCGTCGCCGAGTGAGATGCCGCTGGCGTAGCCCCAGGCGGCGAGCCCGGCGGTGCAACGGCCGGCGGCGAAGAGGCCGGGGATGGGTTGGCCGCTGACGTGGAGCACTTCGGCGTCGAGCGTGGTGGCCAGCCCGCCGAGGGTGAAGCCGCCGGTGTTCTCGCGCAGGTCGATGGCGCCGACCGGGGAGCTGATGGGCTTGAGCCATTCGGGTTTCTTGTGCAGCAGGGGGTCCTCGCCGTGGGCGGCGCCCGCGTTGTAGGCGGCCACGGTCGCCTGCAGGCAACCGGGCGCCAGGCCCATGTCGCGTTCGAGGTCGGCGACGGTGTCGGCCACCCAGGTCGCCTCGCGAAGCATGAATTTCGGAGACCACGAGGCCTTGGCCTCTTGTTGGGCGTCGTCGTCGATGATCAGGTAGGCGGTGTTGTCCTGCTGGTAGAGCGTGAGTTGGCCGATGCGGCCGGGGTAGGTGTCCTCGGCGACGTAGCGCTGGCCGCGGCCGTTGACCAGGATGCCGCGCACCAGCTGCTGCGGGTCGATGAAGATCGCGACCTCGGTGGCGTCCATGTGCGCCAGGTCGGCGCCCAGCGCCTGGGCCATCCGGATCGCCTGGCCGTCGTGCTGCTCGATGGAGGCGGCCGGGCGACCCGCGATTCGCGGCGCGTAGCGGGCGACCATCGCGTCGTTGTAGGCGAAGCTGCCCGTCGCGAGCACGACGCCGCGACGCGCGCGAAACGACATCTCGCTGCCGTACCGGCGCGCGCGGATGCCGACCACCCGACCGTCGGCTTCGACGATGAGGCGCTGCACCCGCACGTCGTAGACCGCACGCGCGCCGGCCGCGGTGGCGGTCTCGACGAGCGGCTTCATCAGCATGTAGCCGGCGCTGGCCTCGCCCTGCTTCTTGTTGGACATCTGCGGGACGTGCCCACGCGGGGCGGGGGAGGCGACGGTGTTGAACGGGTAGGCGTTTTCCCCGCCGCTGTACATCAGGCCCTGGTCGCCCATCGGTTCCCAGCCGGGTTCGGCGAAGAACTCGGCCTTGAACGGCACGCCGCAGCCGACGAGCCACTCGTAGTGGGCGACGCTGCCGGCGCAGTAGTCGGCGATGCGGTTCGCGTCTGCGCCGGGTCCCATCGCGACGTTGAGGAACGCCGCCATGTTGTCCACGGAATCCTCGAAGCCGCAGGCCTTTTGCAGCGGGGTGCCGCCGCCGAGGTAGATGAACCCGCCGGCCATCGCCGCCGCGCCGCCCCAGGATCCCGTGCGTTCCAGTACCAGCACGTCGGCGCCGCCACGCGCCGCCTCCACCGCCGCGGCGGCCCCGGCCACGCCGTAGCCGGCGACGACCACGTCGGCCTCGTCATCCCACGACGTGATCGAGGAGGCCGGGATCGGGGTGACCTCGGTATCGGGCGTCATAACCGCATGGCCGCGGGCATGTCGCCGATCCACTGGTGGCCCCAGTAGCTGTCGGCGGTGATTTCCTCTGCGGTGTAATAGCTTTCGTCGACGCGCATGCCGTCGGTGCCGAATTCGATGTCCCAGTCACCGGGCGCGCGGACGTAGAACGACACCATCTTGTCGTTGGTGTGCCGGCCCAGGGTGGAGGACAGCTGGAAGCCGTCGGCGTTGACCCGGTCCAGGGCCTGCCCGACGGCGTCGAGGCTGTCGACCTCGACCATGATGTGCACCACGCGCGGGTCGCGCTGGTGTGCGGCCGGCACGATCGCCAGGCTGTGGTGTCGCTCGTTGATGCCCAGGAACCGAACCCGCACGGGCCCAAACTCTTTCGGCAGCGGCACCCGGAACGCGCCGCGGGACCGGAAACCCAGCACCTCGGTGTAGAAGTCGAACAGCGCGCCGGGGTCGGTGGCGGGTATGACCACGTGGCCCATGCCCTGGTCGCCGGTGACGAATCTCGCGCCGAACGGGGTGACGACCGGGCTGTGGTCGAGCACCGCACCGTGGAACACCTCGAGCGTGGTGCCGGCCGGGTCCTCGAAGGTGATCACCTCTTCCACCCGGCGTTGCTCGGCCTCGTCGGTGGACAGCTGCTTGAACGGGGTCCCGGCGGTGTCCAGGGTGGCCTTCACCCGTTGCAGGGCAGCGCGGTCGCGCACCTCCCAGCCGACGGTGAGCACCCGGTCGCTGTCGCCGGGCACCACGATCAGCCGGGCTGCGCGCTCGTCCATCCGCAGATACAGCGCGTCGGGGTCGGGGCCCTTGCCCTCGGCGAAACCCAGCACGCCGAAGGCGAAGTGCCGCCAACGGTCGACGTCGTTCGTCGAAACGGTGATGTAGCCCAGGCTTTTCAGATCGGTCAACGCGCTCTCCTAGATCAAAGCCCGCAGGGGGCCCTCGGGCGGATCGATACCCAGCGAACTCAGCGCCGACGCGTGATAGGCGGTGCCGGGGACGTGGATGGCGTGCAGGTGGCCGACGTGCACGTCGCGCCAATACCGTTGCAGCGGCTTGTCCATGCGTGCCGCGTTGCCGCCCGAGCGGGCGAAGATCTCGTCGACCGCCGCCACCGCGCGCCACACCGCGCGGATCTGGGTGCGCCGCCCGGCCGCGCGGTCGGCGAACGACACCTCCTTGCCGGCGGCGACCATGTCGTAGATGCGGTCGGCGTTGGCCAGCAGTTCCTGGCGGGCGGCGTTGATGTCGGCGGCGGCCTCGCCGATCGCGTGCATCACGTAGGGGTCGTCCTTGATCGCGGTTCCGGTGGCGCCGACGCGCCCGCGCTGGTAATCCAGGTGCGCGGCCAGCGCGCCCTCGGCGATGCCGATGGTCGCCGCGGAGATGCCCAGGGGGAACATCGTCGACCACGGCATCAGGTACAGCGGTTCGGTCATGCCGGCCTCACGCTGGGCGGTGCCGTCCATCACCTTGGTCGCGTCCATCGTCCGGTAGGACGGGACGAACGCGTCGGAGACGATGACGTCCTTGGAGCCGGTTCCCCGCAGCCCCACCACGTTCCACGAGTCCTCGACGATCTCGTAGTCCTTGCGCGGCAGGATCATGTGCAACATCTGCGGCGGCATGATCGGAATGCCCTTGTCGTCGCCCAGCATCGCGCCCAGGATGATCCAGTCGCAGTGGTCGGTGCCCGAGCTGAACTGCCATCGGCCGTTGAACAAATAGCCGCCGTCGACCGGCCTGGCCACCCCCTGCGGCGCGTAGGGGGAGGCCATCCACGTGTCGACGTCGTCGGCCCAGATCTCGGCGGCCACCTTCGGATCCGCGTAGGCCAACTGGTAGGGGTGCACGCCCACCACGCCGACGATCCAGCCGGCGGCCGGGTCCAGCGCCGCGGTCGCCATCGTCGTCTCGGCGAACTCGCGCGGGTGGACCTCGAAGCCTTGATACTGCTTGGTCTGCAGCATCCGGATCAGGCCCGCGCCCTTCATCAGCTTGACCGTGTCGTCGGTGAGCCGGCCGATCCGCTCGGCTTCGGCGGCCTGGTCGCGCAGCTGGTCGCCTAGTTCAATGACCCGGTCGATTACCCGGTTCGGAACCCGCTCGCTCATGCAGTTCGTCCTAACGTGTGAGGGCTTAGTAATGGTCTACCGCAGTAACCCCGACGATGAGGAGAAAACCATGACCGATGTCGACGACATCGCGGCACGGCTGCGCCGACTCGAGGACGAACGCGACATCGCCCGCCTCATCGCCTCCTACGGCCCGGCGGTGGATGCGGGGGACGCCGAAGCGGCCGCGCGTTTGTGGACGCGCGACGGCAGCTACGACGTCGACGGCTGGCGCATGGAGGGCCGCGCGGAGGTGCGCGCCATGGTGCAGTCGCCGGCCCACCAGAACCTGGTGGCCAAGGGGTGCTGTCACTTCCTCGGACCGTGCGTCGTCACCGTGAGCGGCGACTCAGCGGTGGCGGTGTGCGAGTCGTTGGTGCTGGTCCGAGACGGCGACGGCTATCGGGTATGGCGTTGCGCGGCAAACCATTTCACGCTGCTGCGGATCGACGGCGAGTGGCGGATCGGCGTCCGCACCACCCGTGTCCTGGACGGCAATCCGGACGCGCGCGCGTTGCTGACCCAAGGCCTCGCCGGCTAGGCCGTCGAAATCGACGTTAGCGCCAACTCTTCTCACACTTTTCCGCGCTGGCGTCGATTTCGAGGGGAGACACGGGCGTCGGCGTGTAGATGGCATCGACCCGCTTCGCCCGGCTTCGCCGCGCTGGCCGTCGCCGCTAGCCCCGCGAGAGGAACGCCAGCACGACGCTCTCGAACGCCTCCCGGGCCTCGATCATCGCCCAGTGCCCGGAATTGGGGAAGATGTGCAGCTCCGCGTTGGGGATGGTGCGCATCGGGATGAGGGCCATGTCCGGCGGGCTCACCCGGTCGTCGCGTCCCCACGTCAGCAGGGTGGGCGCGGTCAGCTTGTGCATGACGGCCCACGGCATCGGGCGGTCGGAGGCGGCCATCGCGGCGTTCATCGCGGCGAAGGCCGCCTTCCCGTACATGCGGCGCGCCGCGGCCAGCGTGTCCGGGTCGGTGGCCAGCTCCCAGCGTTCCGCGATCAGCTCCTCGGTGATCAGCGCCTGGTCGTAGACCATCGACTTGAGCCAGTCGACCAGCCGCTGCCGGGTGGGGTCCTCGACGAACTCCTGCAGCAGCCGGATGCCCTCGCTCGGGCTCGGGCTGAAGATGTTGGTCCCGATGCCGCCGATGGTCACCAATCGGTCGACGCGGTCGGGGTTGTGGGTGGCGAAGTTGATGCCGACCCCGCCGCCCATCGAATTGCCGACGATGTGCACCTTCCGGACCTCGAGCGCGTCCAGGAAGGGCGACACGGTCCCGAACGCGGTGACCATCGGGTGGCCGCCGAAGTCGTCGCTGACACCGAAGCCGGGAAACTCCAGGATCAGGCAGCGGAACCGCTCGGCGAACGCGGGCAGGATGCCGCGAAAGTTGCGCCATCCGGTGACGCCCGGGCCGGAGCCGTGCAGGAACAGCAGCACCGGGGCGGATTCCGGGCCGGTGTCGTAGTAACGCAAAGCGCCCTTGGGAGTGCTGATTTCACGCAGGTCATGTTGCGCAACGGTGTGTGCCACGGAAGTCACCTTGCCATGCCACGGCCGCGTGGTCCGACGGGGCTGCGCGGGCCGGGTTTAATCGTGGCTGGGTTCGCTGCAATTCAGCAGCTCTTTGAGCGCGGCGGGGAAGGCGTCGGCGACGTCCCACAGGTCGGCGACCAGGTCGGGGCAGGCGATGAGGCCGATGCCGAGCCGCCCGTTGAGCGACATCACGGTGATGTTGAGTCCGGCGCCGGCGATGATCGGGCCGAGCGGGTACATGGCGTCGAGCCGGCAGCCCAGGAAGTAGAGCTGTTCCTGCGGGCCGGGCACGTTGGACATCACCAGGTTGTGCGGCGGCTTCTCAGGCAGGGGTATGCGCGGCAGCAGCTTCATCGCGGCGCCGAACATCGTCTGTCCGGCCACCTGCGTCCAGTCCTGCAGCAGGCTGGGACCGAGGGCGGCGGCGTGCTCCTTGGCGGCGGTGTTGCCTTCGGCGATGCTGCGCAGTCGTTGCGCCGGGTCGTCGATGTGGGTTTCCAGCCGGCACAGCATCCAGGTGGTCTGGTTGCGGCCCGGCCGGTCCGATTTGCCCCGGACCGAAACCGGCACACTGGCCACCAGCGGCCTGTCGGTCAGTTCGCCCCGCTCCAGCAAGAACTGCCGCAGCGCCCCCGCGCACAGCGCGGTGACCACGTCGTTGACGGTGACGCCGAACCTGTTCTTGACCTTCTTGACGTCTTCAAGGTCCAGGCTGGCCAAGGCGACGTTGCGGCGTTTGGTGAAGCGGCCGCTGAAAGGCGTCGGCGGCCCGGCGAAGGGGGCCGCCATGGTGTGTCCACCGCCGCGGGCGCGCAGCACCGTCTGGGCCAGCGTCAGCGCGGTCGTCGGCAACACCTTGGCCAGGCGCCACGGCCGCAGCCCGGCGGCGACCAGCCCGGAGGCGGCGATCAGCAGGGGATTCGCCGCGCCGACGCGGGTGGCGGGTTCCGGCGCCGGGGCGTCGGGCGCGCTGCTGCACAACTGGGCCAACAGGTTGGCCCCACCCACCCCGTCCACCACCGCGTGGTGAACCTTGAGGACGACGGCCAGCGCCTCGTTGCCGTGCAGGCCCTCGATCACCCACATCTCCCACAGCGGTCGATCGCGATCGAGTGGGAGCCCGGCGACGTGACCACAGATCTCCGCTAACTCCCGGGGCCCGCCGGGCGCCGGGACCGCAGCACGGTGCAGATGCCGCCCGAGGTCGAAATCATCGTCGTCGGTCCACACCGGATGGTCGAGGTTCAGTTGGCTGTCGGCCAGCTTGAGACGGAATTCCGGCACCGCGTCCAGCCGCGCCGACAGCGCTTCATGCAACCGGCCGAATGTGTAGCCACCCGGCATGGTCGACGGGTCCAACTCCAGCACGCAGCAAACGTTCAAGGGCTGCGTCGGTGATTCCATGTACAGGAAGAACGCGTCAAAACCGCTCAGTCGTTCCATATCCGCTCGTCTCGTCGGTGCGGCTATGACCGCTGGTCACACAGCGTGCGCTCAGTCCCGGGGCCCACCGGCGAACGCAATCAGGATCAACCGCAATGTCTAGGTGTGATTTCTATCTGTAGCCGTTGAGCGGTCCGCGGCAAACATCGTCGGCCAGACATTCAACGGAATCGCCACCGACGTTCATCTGCGGTGAGCCATGGCGGAGTCCGGGGCCACCCAGTCGGTCGACACCTTTCGATGGCTGATGAGCCAGGTGCCGCCGTCGGGCACCAAGGTGTCGCGGTAGCGGCCGGCATGGTCGAGGCCGACGTGGGTGACCACGGTGAAGTACGACGAGACGTGCGCCGTGTCGTGGCTGAGCCCGGTGAACAGCACGTTGGTGACGATGTGCCGGACGATCGGCTTGACGTCTGCTTCCCGGGTGACGGCCACACCGCGCAGAAACGCGGCGATCGCCGATCGTCCCCGCAGCGGCTCGCGGCCGCGGATTTCCAGGACGCCGTCCACGCAGAACGTCGCGGCCAGGCCGTCCGCATCGCCGGCGTCTCCGGCCCAGTTGTAGCGGGCGATCGTGTCGCGGATCCGCTCACGCGCGGACAGTTCCCACATCTCCACCGCGGTGGCTCCGTTCTCCCGCCGGGTTGCCGGGCTTTCCCGGAGCCTAATACGCGGACGTTGCCCCGTCACCGAGGCGTCGTGGAAAGCGCTCTGCCAGTGCCGTTTTCGCGCTTGCGACGGCTACTTCACGATGTGCGGCCGGAAGGCGCGGGGGGTGGCCGGGACCACGCCGTTCAGGTCGAAGACCGCGATCAGGGCCCGCAGCAGGGCGGGGGACCAGTCCTCGAAGGGCTGGGCGTCTATCCGGTCGATGACTTCAGCGCGCAGGTATTCGATGGCGGTGGCGTGATCGCTCACGGCGTCGACGCTAAGTTCGGCGACTCGCCCTTGTACAGCGCACCGACCCGATTCAAATGTCTCTCAAGGAATTCGTCGGCCGCCGGTTGCCGCATTTTGCCACTTCCGCGACGGTCGGTAGCGGAATACAGTGGGTGGGTGACAACGGGCGAAGACGGCAGGCACCTGCGCACCTGCCCCCTCTGTGAAGCCATGTGCGGCTTGGAGATTCGGGTCGACGGCGGCAAGGTCACCGGCATCCGGGGAAACCGCGACGACGTGTGGAGCCGCGGACACATCTGCCCGAAGGGTGTCTCACTTGCGGCGCTGCACGACGACCCGGATCGCATCCGCCGGCCCATGATCAAGGTCGACGGCCAATGGCGCGAGGTCAGCTGGGACGCGGCCTTCCGCCGCTGCACCGAATTGCTGACGCCGGTGATCGAGAAATACGGGATCGGCGCGGTCACCGCCTACACGGGCAACCCGCTGGCGCACTCGTTTTCGCTGGCCCGGTACGCCGGTGTGCTGATGGGTATGTCCGGCATGCCGGTGACGTATTCGCCGGGAACGGTCGACCAATGGCCGAAGAACCTGTCCTCACACCTGATGTACGGCCTCTGGTGGAACTTCCCGGTGCCCGACATCGAACGCACCGACCTGATGGTCATCATGGGGGCCAACCCCGCCGCGTCGCAGGGGTCGCTGCTGGCCGCGCCCAACGTGATGGGCCTGATCGAGGCGATCCGCAAGCGAGGCAAGGTGATCGTGATCGACCCGGTGCGCACGCAGACGGCGGACCGCGCCGACGAATGGCTTCCCATCGTGCCCGGCACCGACGCCGCGCTGCTGCTGGCCGTGGCGCACACGCTGTTCGACGAAGACCTGATCAATCCAGGGCCGCACGTCGACGGTGTCGACACCATGCGCCGGGTGGCCGCGGAGTGGCCGCCGAAACGGGTCAGCGCGGTCACCGGCATCGACGGGCACCGCATCCGGCTTCTGGCCCGGGAGCTCGCCGGCACCGAGAGATCCGTGGTGTACGGGCGAATTGGTTTGTGCAACCAAGAGTTCGGCAGCCTGGCCAGCTGGCTGGTGGACGTGATCAACATCCTGACCGGCCACTTCGACGTGCCCGGGGGAGCGATGTTTCCGAAGCCGGCGGCGTGGTCGATCACCACGCAGCCGCTGCCCGGCCTGGAGGGCGGCCTGCCCGAATTCGGCCGCTGGCACACCCGGGTGCGCGGGGCGAAGGAAGTGCTGGGCCAGGCGCCGGTGTCCTGCATGGCCGAGGAGATCGCCACCCCAGGCGAGGGCCAGCTCAAGGCGCTGATCACCGTCGCAGGCAATCCGGTCCTGTCCACCCCGGGCGGCGACAAGCTCGACGAGGTGTTGCCGACGCTGGAAGCGATGATCTCCGTTGACCTTTGGCTCAACGAGACGACGCGGCACGCCGATGTGATCCTGCCGGGCCTGTCCCCGCTGGAGCAGCCGCACCACGACGACCTGATCCTGCTTTTCGCGATCCGCAGCATCGCGAACTACTCCGCGCCGGTGTTTGATCCGGGCGACCGCCCGCACGAGTGGGAGATCCTGATCCGGCTGACCGGCCTATGCACCGGGACACCGGCCGAGGACGTCGACGTCGCGGCGATCGACGACGGCTTCTTCGACTACCTCGCCTTCACCCGGGGCCTCGACGGCGCGGAGATCCGCAAGCTGTATGACGAAGCCGGTTTGAAAGGTGGCCCCGAGCGCATGCTGGACCTCACGCTGCGCACCGGGCCGTTCGGGGACCAGTACGGCAAGAACCCGGGCGGGCTCACCCTGGACATGCTCAAGGCCAACCCGAACGGCATAGACTTCGGCCCGATGGTGCCGCAGCTGCCCGAGATCTTGGGCACCCTCGACAAGAAGATCCATCTCGCCCCGCAATACCTGCTGGATGACCTGCCGAGGCTCACGGCGCGGCTGGAGCGGCCCGCCGAGCCGCTGGTCCTGGTCAGTCGCAGGCACCTGCGCTCGAACAACACCTGGCTGCACAACGTGCCGGCGCTGATGAAGGGAAAGGACCGCTGCACGTTGCTGATTCATCCCGACGACGCGGCGCGCTGCGGTGTCGCCGACGACGACGTCGTCACCGTGAAGTCGGCGGCCGGCGAGATCAAGGTGCCCGTGGAGATCACCGACGCAATCAAACCGGGCGTGGTGTCGATGCCTCACGGATGGGGGCACGGCAAGCCGGGCACTCGACTGTCGGTCGCCAACAGTTCACCGGGGGTCAACACGAATGTGCTTTCCCCACCGACGTTTATCGACGAGCCGTCCGGAAACGGTGCGCTCAACGGCATACCGGTCACGGTCATCGACGACCAGGCACGGTTCCGCCCTGCGCAGACACCCTGACTCGCGTCGCGCTACTTCCCCTGCCATCCCCTCGGTTGGTTAACGGCAAGCGCCGCCGTGTGGTTCATCTCACCCGCGAGTCATTCGGATGAACCGTGCGGCGCGGCCCGTCGTCGGCATAGGCATGACCGCAACAACGCATCTCACATCGCCGCGCCGGGCCGCTCACCGCGAGCAGGGCGCACCGCACATCGCCGGGGCGGCGGTGGCCTTCACCCCGCACCGGTACAACCAAGACGAAGTCGCCCGCGAGCTCACCGAATTCACCGATCCGCGGTTCCTGCGTTTCGCCGAGACGACGGGGGTAGACCACCGCAGCCTCGCGCTGCCGCTGTCACGCTACCCACAGCTGAGCGGCTTCACCGAAGCCAACGACGCCTATCTCGAGGTCGCCGTCGATCTCGGCGAACGGGCGATACGTTCGGCGCTGGAGGAGGCCGGCATCGCGGCACACGAGGTGGACACCATCGTGATGGTCTCCAGCACAGGCGTCGCGGTGCCGACCATCGACGCGCGGCTGATGACCCGAATCGGCCTGCGGCCCAACATCAAGCGCGTTCCGCTGTTCGGCCTCGGCTGTGTGGCCGGCGCCGCCGGGATGGCGCGCGTGCACGACTATCTGCATGGCTACTCGGGGGATGTGGCCGTGCTCCTGTCGGTCGAGTTGTGCTCCCTCACGCTGCAGCGCGACGACACCTCGATCCCCGCCCTGATCGGGGTGTCCCTGTTCGGTGACGGCGCCGCCGCCGTGGTCGCCACCGGAGCCGACCGAATCCCCCCCGCCCACAACGGACGTCGTGCGCCCCGGCTCTTGGGGACGCGCAGCTGTGTGGTGCCCGAGACCGTTGACGTCATGGGGTGGAACGTGGGATCCAGCGGGTTCCAGCTGGTGATGTCGCGCGACGTGCCCAAGATGGCCGATGCCTACCTGCGGGACGAGGTCGACGGTTTCCTGGCCGACCACGGCCTGTCCCTGGCCGACGTCTCGGCGTGGGTGTGTCATCCCGGCGGCCCGAAAGTCCTCGACTCGATCGAGGATGCGCTTGAACTCCCGCCGGAGGCGTTGGTGCACAGCCGAAACTCGATGCGGGACAACGGCAACATCTCCTCGGCGTCCGTGCTCGACGTCCTGCGCCGAACCGTCGCCCAACCGCCCGCCGAAGGGGCCTTCGGGGTGATGCTGGCGATGGGGCCGGGCTTCAGCTTCGAGCTGCTCCTGCTGCAGTGGTGAGGGACGAGGCCATGTACTACTACCTGTTCATTCTGGCCATCGGCGTCGAGCGCCTGGTGGAGCTGGCGGTCTCACAACGGAACACCAAATGGTCACTCGCGCACGGCGGCAAGGAATTCGGCCGTGACCACTACCCGGCCATGGTCAGTATGCATGCCCTGCTGCTGGTTTCATGCGTCGTGGAAACCTGGGTGTTCGCACGGCCGTTCATCGGATGGCTGGGCTGGCCGATGCTCGCGGTGGTGGCGCTGAGCACCGCGGTGCGCTGGCGCTGCGTGAGCGTGCTCGGCAGGCGCTGGAATCCACGGCTCATCGTCATCCCGGGCGCGCCGTTGGTGCGCGACGGACTCTACCGATGGGTACGCCACCCGAATTACGCCGCCGTCACGGCGGAGGTGGCCGCGCTGCCGCTGGTGCACTCGGCGTGGCTGACGGCGATCGCATTCAGCATCGCGAACGCACTGGTGCTCAACGTCCGGATCCGGGCGGAGAACGCCGCGTTGGGGCTGGTCTGAGGGCCCGGACGATCACGGCGCGATCGGCCGATTCGTCCATTCGCGGTCGGGCCGGCGCGACGAGCGGAACCAGCCGCCCGCCGCGCCGGTTCCGCCGTCGGTCGGGATGGTGTGGCCGGTGACGAACGCCGACAAGTCCGACGCCAGAAACAGGATCACGTCGGCCTGATCCTCGGGCACCCCCATCCGGCCGACCGGAACCCATTGCGGCCACTGCGCCTGCTCTTCGGGCGACAGCCATTGCGAGTAGGGCACCTGCAGCGATTCCGTCACGTCGGGGGCGATCGCGTTGACCCGCACCCCGTGCCGGCCCACCTGCACGGCGAGGCTGCGGGTGAACTGGATGACGGCGGCCTTGAAGGCGGCATAGACCGGGTCCTCCGGATAGCCGCGCAACCCCTCCACGGAGGAGACATTGACGATCGCGCCGGCCCGCCGGGCGGTCATCGCCGGCAGGAAAGCCCGGGTGACCAGGAAGACGTGGTGCAGGTTGATCCGGTAGAGCTCGTCCCAGAATTGCGCGTCGGTGTCGACGAAGTCGCCCGGATGCCGCAGCCAGTGGCCCACATTGTTGACCAGGACGTCGGCCCGACCGTAGCGATCCAGCACCGACCGCGCCAAGTCGTCGACCGCATCCGCGTCCCGGACGTCGCTGACCACGGCCACGGCCGATCCACCCGCGGCCGCGATGTCGTCGACCGTCCCTGCGGCTAGCGCGGCATCCACGTCGACGATCACCACGTGGGCTCCGTGCGCCGCGAACACCCTGGCGGTGGCCGCGCCGATGCCGCCGCCACCGCCGGTCACCACCGCCACCCGGCCACTCAACAGCGGGTCGGCCCGCATCTCGGGTTTCATGGCTCATATCCTGGGCCACCGGGCCAGATTCGCGAGGCCCGGGCCCCTGGAGCTCTCTAGAAGAGCCCTTCATCAAGAGCCGGAAAGTTCACCTATACCCACCGGCCACCGGCGGTAAACCGTGATGTACCCAACATTCGCGACACCTTCACCCGCAGTTTTTCCCGGCCTCGCGCGGGTATCCCCTGCCCACTTAGGAGGGATTGCATGGTTAGCACCACCGATCCACATCGCGTATTGCCAAGTGGCGCAATGAAGCGGCGGGTCCACCGGCGCCACAGCCCGCAATCGGTCGCGGTCTCCTTGGCCAGCCGATTGATCGTGAAAAACACAGTGCGCGCCTGGGCCGTTACTCCCAACTTGCACTGGCCATTCGAGTACGTCGACGGGCTCGCGGGATTGGTGCCGCGCGTGGGCATCTCCGCCGAAATCGAACCGGTGCGACTGGAAAACTGTGCGGCCGAGTGGGTTTGCGCCCCCGGCGCGTCGACCGACCGGGCGATCCTCTATTTGCACGGCGGCGCCTTCCTCACCTGCGGTCTCAACACGCACCGCTCGGTGGTCACCCGCTTGTCGAAGGCGGCGGATGCGGCGGTGCTCACCGTGGGATACCGAAAGCTGCCCTCGCATCACATCACCGACGCGATCGACGACGGGATCAGCGGGCTTCGCTGGCTGCAGGATCGTGGTTTCGACGGTGACCAGGTGGTCGTCGCCGGCGACTCGGCCGGCGGATATCTCGCGTTCATGACCACGCTGTTGGCCATTCGCAACGAAGTGATGCGGCCGGCGGGAATTGCGACCATCTCACCGTTCACCGATGCCGACCCGGCGCGAAAGCTGCGGCACCCCAACGCGCGGAAGTGCTCGATGTTCACGCGCGGGGCGTTGTCGATGTTCGCCCAATACCTGAGTCAGGCACAGGTTGTGGAGGGGCGCCGCGACTCCGCCGTGGCTTCGCCGGTGGACGCCGACCTGTCCGCGCTGCCGCCCGTTACCATCCACGCCAGCTCCGATGAACTGCTGCTCCCGGATGCCGAGCTGATGGCAAAGCGCTTGGAAGCCAGCGGCATTGCGTGTGATCTACACCTGTGGGACGGGCAGATCCACGATTTTCCGTTGGCGGCGGACATCCTGCCGGAGGGCAGGCGCGCCATCCGCCATATCGGGGATTTCGTCAAGGACGTCACCGCCGAGGCTCCACCGTGGCGGCGCGGCCTGCACACCACCGCGGCAGCCGGCTAACTTAACTACGAAAGTGGCAGGGCAGCAAGCCTATCCGGCCATGATCGGTAACCGCCACTGCCCGTCACCGTCCTCGACTGTGGGCGTCGCCGGCACCGTGCGCCGCCGCTCCGCCCAGTCGGACCCTGACCGCCCGAGGGGAACTCCGAGGCGGGCCCCGGCACGCCGCTTCTTCGCGGCATCGGCGACGGGAACGTCGTCGGGAAAACCGTCGTCCCCCTCAGGCAGGGACGGCGGGCCGGCCGGCGCCGGGGCGCGGGGAGCCCACCCGGTCGAGATTCCACGACCCGATTCCCGGCGCTGCCGATACAGTTGGTCGTAATGAGCCGATCAGCCCCACCTGTATTGACCGTGCGGTACGAAGGATCCGAGCGCACGTTCGCCGCAGGCAACGATGTCGCGATCGGGCGTGACCTCCGCGCCGACGTCCGCGTGGCACATCCCTTGATCTCCCGCACGCACCTCATCGTCCGATTCGACCAGGGCCGATGGATAGCCATCGACAACGGCAGCCTCAACGGGCTGTTCGTCAATCACCATCGCGTGCCCATGGTCGATATCCAGGACGGCATGCGCGTCAACATCGGCAATCCGGACGGGCCGGCGCTGACCTTCGAGGTCGGCCGCCACCAGGGCTCGGCCGGGCGACCCCCGCTGACGACGTCGATCCCGATCGTCAGCCCGGCCGCCGCGGCGAACTCCCGCGTGACCCAGTCCCAACCGTCCGGCGCGCACTGGCCCGGCCAGCCGCACCAACCGGCGTCGGCCTCGTTCCGGCAGCCCACGCATCAGCCGAGTGGGCCGCAGCCCGTCCACCCGCCCAGCGGGCCGCAGCCCGTGCATCCGCCGAGCGGATCGATGCCGAGCCACCCCTCGGCCCCGCAGCCGCGGTACCCGACCGGCGCCCACCCGGCGGCGCCGCCCAGCGGGGCGCAACACGCGCCGCAGATCTACCGCCCGCAGCCAGTGAACGTGCCCCCGGCCCCCGCCGGGCAGCCGGCGGGATTGGAGACCGGGCGGGTCGGCGGCGACGCGTCCAACATCGCGACATCGATGATGAAGATCCTGCGGCCGGGCAAGGCCGCGGAATCGGTCCCGGGCGCGATCAAGATCGGTCGGGCCAACGACAACGACATCGTCATTCCCGAAGTGCTGGCGTCGCGCCATCACGCCACCTTGGTCCCGACGCCGCACGGCACCGAGATCCACGACAACCGCAGCATCAACGGCACCTTCGTCAACGGCGCCCGGGTCGACTCGGCGGTGCTACACGACGGCGACGTCGTCACGATCGGCAACATCGACCTCGTCTTCGCCGGCGGCACGCTGGCCCGGCGCGACGAGAGCGCGACCGCGACCCCCACGGGTGGGCTGGACGTGCGCGGCGTGACGTGGACGATCGAGAACAACAAGACGCTGCTGGACGACATCTCGTTGGGTGCGCAGCCCGGGACGCTGACGGCCGTCATCGGGCCGTCGGGGGCGGGCAAGTCGACGTTCGCCCGGCTGGTCGCGGGGTACACGCACCCGACCAGGGGCACCGTCGCGTTCGAGGGCCACAACGTGCACGCCGAGTACGCCTCGCTGCGCAGCAGGATCGGCATGGTGCCCCAGGACGACGTGGTGCACGGGCAGCTGACGGTGCAGCAGGCGCTGATGTACGCCGCCGAGCTGCGGCTGCCGCCGGACACCACCAAGGACGACCGGGCCCAGGTGGTCGCCCGGGTGCTCGAGGAACTCGAGATGACCCAGCACCTGCACACCCGGGTCGACAAGCTCTCCGGCGGCCAGCGCAAGCGCGCCTCGGTCGCCCTGGAGTTGCTGACCGGGCCGTCGCTGCTGATCCTCGACGAGCCGACCTCCGGCCTGGACCCCGCGCTGGACCGCCAGGTGATGACCATGCTGCGGCAGCTGGCCGACGCCGGCCGCGTGGTGCTCGTGGTCACCCACTCGCTGACCTACCTGGACGTCTGCGATCAGGTCCTGCTGCTGGCCCCCGGCGGCAAGACCGCCTTCTGTGGGCCGCCCAGCCAGATCGGGGCGGCCATGGGGACCACGAACTGGGCCGACATTTTCAGCAGCGTCGCGGGCGATCCCGACGGGGCGAAGGCCCGCTACCTGGCCCGCACCGGCCCGACACCGCCGCCGCCGCCCGCGCAGCAGCCCGCCGACCTGGGCGACCCGTCGCACACCAGCCTCGTCCGGCAGTTCTCCACGATCGCGCGGCGGCAGGTCCGGCTGATCTTCTCCGACCGGGGCTACTTCGTGTTCCTGGCGGTGCTGCCGTTCATCATGGGTTCGCTGTCCATGTCGGTGCCCGGCAACGTCGGGTTCGGCATCCCCAACCCGTACGGCGCCGCGCCCAACGAACCCGGGCAGATCCTGGTGCTGCTCAACGTCGGTGCGGTGTTCATGGGAACTGCGCTGACCATCCGTGACCTGATCGGTGAACGCCCGATCTTTTTGCGCGAACAGGCGGTCGGGCTGTCCACCAGCGCCTACCTGCTGGCCAAGGTCTGCGTCTACACGGTTTTCGCGGTCATCCAGTCGGCGATCGTGACCATCATCGTGCTGATCGGCAAGGGCGGTCCGACCCAGGGTGCGGTGGCCCTCGGCCGGCCCGGTCTCGAACTGTTCGCCGACGTCGCGCTGACGTGCGTGGCGTCGGCCATGCTCGGGTTGGCGCTGTCGGCCATCGCCAAGTCGAACGAACAGATCATGCCGCTGCTGGTGGTGGCCGTGATGTCGCAGCTGGTGTTCTCCGGCGGCATGATCCCGGTGACGGGCCGGCTCGGGCTGGACCAGATGTCCTGGGCCACTCCGGCGCGCTGGGGCTTCGCGGCGTCGGCCTCCACCGCGGACCTGTCCAAATTGGTTCCCGGCCCGCTCAGCCCGAAGGACTCGCACTGGCGGCACACGCCGGCCGCGTGGTGGTTCGACATCGGCATGCTGGTGGTGATCAGCGTCTTCTACCTGAGCTTCGTCCGCTGGAAGATCCGGCTCAAGGGCGGCTGAGCGGGCAGGCGGTTGCGGCTGGCAGGAATCGCGAAACTGACGCCAGCCGGGGGCGTCGACGGGCGGCAGCACCGACGACGCCGCCCCCATCCCGGGCGATGGTGGTGTCATGCAACGAATCACCCAGCTCGAGGGCAAGGACACCACTGTCGAAGCGGACCCCGCCGCCGGCCGCTCACGTACCGCAGCGAAGTGCGTGGTCGAGGCGATCGGCACCTTTTTCTTGGTGTTCACCTGCGGTGCCGCGGCCGGCAGCGGAAACCCGCTGGCGCCGTTGGCGATCGGTGCGGTACTGATGGTGATGGTGTACGCGGGCGGCCACATCTCCGGGGGCCACTACAACCCGGCGGTCACGCTGGCCGTGCTGGTGCGGCGGCGGATATCGGCGGCGGAGGCCGCCTGGTACTGGGCCGCGCAATTGGGCGCCGGGCTGATCGCGGCGGCGGTGGTGCACTGGGTCGTCGACCCCGCGCACGCCGGGAGGCCGGCGACGCTGGTGCTGCCGACCGACAGACTGGTCGCCGTGTTCGTCGTGGAGTTCCTGTTCACCTTCGCCCTGTGCTACGTCGTGCTCAACGTCGCCACGAGCAGCGCGCACCCCGACAACTCGTACTACGGCCTGGCCATCGGATTCACCGTGGTGGCAGGGGCTTTCGCGGTCGGCTCCGTCTCCGGTGGCGCGTTCAACCCGTCGGTCGCAGTGGGTGCCGCGCTCGATGGTCTGTTCGCGTGGCCGACGTTATGGATCTATCTGGTCGCGCAGGCCATAGCCGCCGTCGCCGCAGGACTGACGTTTGCCGGTCTGAACCCGGACGACGCGTAAGCGCGTCGGATCGCGGTCAGGCTCCCTTGCGCATGGCCTGCTCGGCGGCGGCGCGCATGCGGTCGGACAACTGCAAGAGCGCGTGCTCGCCCACACCGAGCGGAAGGGTGTATGCCAGTTGCCGCAATTCGACGGCATAGTTGCGTAAGTCTTCGCGGAGGCGTGTCTCAACGGTGGGCATGACATCTCCCTCGGGCTCCCTCGGGCAGGTCCTGGTCCGCGTCGACCAGCCGATTCACAAATTTTGGCAGCCGTGCCACCGATCTGCGAGAGCGCCGATGCGAATTAACGGGAGTTTGACAGCGTATTTACAGTCGGCGCCCACGAATCACCGGCGCCGGGCCTGACGTTGCGGCGAAATTCCGGGCGCACGATCGCCGTAGCGTTACGCTGACGCTGCTTGGTGTAAGGCTGGCAGAAAGGCACAGGCGCCCGCATGGATTTCGAACTCGACGCCGGGCAGCGCGCGTGGCTGGCCGAGGTCCGCGAGTTCCTCCACGACAACGTCACCGCGGAGCTGCGCGCCGAGCTCGCCCAGCACGACCTGGAATTCCCGGACGGAGAGGTGGCGCGGTTCCGTCGCAAGATCGGGCAGAAGGGCTGGTTCGGGCTGAACTGGCCACCCGAGTACGGCGGCCTTGCCGACAAAGAGGGCCTGGGTGCCATGCACCTGCACCTGTTGATGAGCGAATTCGAGTACTGGGGCGTGCCCGGGCCCGATCTGACGGTCACCTCGGTGGCGCCCATGATCATGCGGCACGGCACCGAACGGAACAGAGCCGAATGGCTACCCCTGATTGCCAGGGGCGAAATGATCTGCGCCGTCGGATATTCCGAGCCCGACGCGGGCACCGACCTGGCCAACCTGCGCACCAGTGCGGTCCGCGACGGCGACGAGTGGGTGATCAACGGCACCAAGATCTGGAACAGCGGCGCGCAGCGTGCCACCCACGAGTGGCTCTGCGTGCGCACCGATCCCGCGGCCGCCCGCCATCGGGGCATCTCGGTCATCGTCGTCGGAATCGACAGTCCCGGCGTGACGGTCCGCCCGCTCTACGCGTGGTCGGGCTACCGCACCAACGAGGTGCATTTTCGCGACGTGCGGGTGCCGGTCACCAACCTGGTGGGCGAAGTCAACCGCGGCTGGACCTACATCACCGGCGCGCTGGATCTGGAACGCGGTGCGCTGACCAACGCGGGCGACCTGCGGCGCGCCGTGGACGAGTTGCGGGAGCTCGCGCGGCGGCCGCGACGCGATGGCACCGTGCCGGCCGCAAGCCCGTCGCTGCGGCGCAGGCTCGCGCAGGCCGAGGCGGACGTGGCGGTCGCCACCCTGATGGGCTACGAGGCCGCGTCCATCCTCGACGGCGGAGTGATCCCCTCGGTGGAGGTCAGCGTCGAAAAGGTGTTCACCAGCGAGCTGCGCCAGCGCATCGCCGTCCTCGCGCTCGATCTGCTCGGCCCGGACGGCTTGCTGGCGCACCGCAGCCCTGCCGCGCCGCTGGCCGGCACGTTCGAGCGGCTCTACCGGGCGGCGCCCCTGATGCGATTCGGCGGCGGCACCAACGAGGTGCTCCGCGACATCATCGCCCAGCGCGGGCACAACATGCCCAGCTACGGGCGCTGACGCATGAAGGTGATACCCACCGCCGAACAGCGCGCGTTCGCGTCGTCGCTGCGCGCCCTGCTGGCCGCCGAGTGCCCGGTGCCCCTGGTGCGCGCGCTGACCGAACCGGGCGCCGACCGGCGTACCCCAGCGCTGTGGAAGGCGCTGACCGAGGCGGGTGTGCTCGGGCTGGTCATCGGCGAGGAGTACGGCGGCTCCGGCGGCACGCTGGACGACCTCGCCGTTTTCTCCATCGAGGCCGGACGCGCGCTGTGCCCGACGACGATCGCCAGCAGCATCCACGCGGCGCTGGCGATCGATCAACTCGGCTCCCCGGTGGCCAAGCGGAGCTTGCTGCCGGGCCTTGTGTCGGGCGCGATCCGCGGCACCACCGCGCTGTGGAGCCCACGCGACGCCGCCGTGGTGTCGGCCGAGCTGCGGGCCGATCCCGTTGCCGCGGGTTGGCGGCTGAGCGGCACCGCGGACTACATTGCCGACGTCGACGTCGCCGATGTCATCGTGATATCGGCTGCGGTGCAAGACGATACGTTGGTGTTCGTCGTCGACCCCGACGCCCCCGGTGTGTCCGTGGAGCCGCTCGCCATGGCGGGCGGGCACCGGGCGTTCACGGCCCGCTTCGACGACGTCATGGTCGGCGCCGACGCGCTGGTGGGCGACGCCACCGCCACGGCGTTGCGGCGCGTGGCCAACGCCGCGGTCGCCCTGGGGTCGCTCGACTTGGTGGGCGTCGGGCAGGCCGTGATCGACCGCACCGTCGACTACACCACGCTGCGTCACCAATTCGGCCGGCCCATCGCGTCGTTCCAGGCCGCCCAGCACCTCGTCGCCGACATGCACATCGCCCTGTCGGCGGCCCGGCTGGCCGCGCATGCGGCGGTCTTCTGGATCGCGCGCGGCCGCATGGCGACCCGGGAGACCGCCATCGCGCGCATGCACGCCGCCACCGCTTCCCGGTTGATCACGTTGGACGCCCACCAATTGCACGGCGGCATGGGGTACGTCACCGAGACCGATTTGCACCTGTGGTCCGAGCGGGCACGGTTGGGCTCGACGTGGGGCGGCGGGGCGGACGTCGCCGCATCGTGGCTGGAGGAAACCTTGGACGAGACCGAATGAACGACGACAGCTTGATCGACCCCGAATCGGCGTCGCGCGTCGGCACGGTCGCCGCCACGGCGACCGGTGAGGTGAACCGGCGGGACTGGCAACGGTGGGCGGCGGCGATCGGGGACCACAACCCGCTGTGGTTCGATCCGGACTACGCCAGGGCAAACGGCTTTCGCGACATCGTCTGCCCCCCGCTTTTCCTGCAGTACGCCGTGCTCGGTGTCACGCACCTCGAGGCGCTGCGGCCCGACGGTTCCTCTGGCGCTGTCTCGGGCAGCCTCGCGTTTCCGCGCGCCCCCAAGCGGATGGCCGGCGGGGAAAGCTTCGCCTTCCACCTGCCGGCGTATCACCGCGACGAAGTCGAGATGGTGCGCACCATCGCCTCCATCGTCGAAAAGCAGGGCCGCTCCGGCAAATTCGTCTTGGTCACCTGGCACACGGTGTACCGCAACCAGCACCAGGACCTGCTCGCCGAAGCGTCGACGTCCATGATCGCCCGCCCCTAGGAGCCCGATGACCGGCCAAGTCTTCTACGAGGACGTCGAGGTGGGCCACCAGATGCCCGAACTCACCTTGACCGTCGACGAAACGCAGTTGTTCTTTTTCAGCGCCGCCACCTACAACGGCCACCGCATCCACTACGACAAAGACTGGGCGCGCACGGTCGAAGGCTACGACGACGTACTGGTCCACGGACCCCTGCAGGCCGCGCTGCTCGGCCGGGCCATCGGGGACTGGATCGGCGGGCGTGGCCGGCTGGTGTCCTTTTCCGTCCAGAACCGCGCGGTCGCCCATCCCGGCCAGCCGCTGAGCTTCGGCGGCACGATCACCGGCATGCGCCTCTCCGGCGAGGGCGCCGGCCTGGTGGATCTCGACATCGCCGGCCGCCGCGAGCAGACGGTGCTGATGCCCGGAACCGCGACCGTCGAGCTGCCCCGGCGCGGAACGCCTCGGCAGGCCGATCAGTGACCGGGCTGCGCGGCGAGGCGGCGATCGTCGGCATCGCCGAACTGCCGGCGCAGCGGCGTCCCACTCGACCGCTGTTCACGCTCGACCAGTACGCGGTGCTGGCGAAATTGGTGATCGACGACGCGGGCGTCGACGCCTCCTGCGTCAACGGTTTGCTGACCCACGGCATCGCCGAGTCGGCGATGTTCGCGCCAGCCACCCTGTGCGAGTACCTCGGCCTGCCCCTGGACTTCGGTGAGCGGGTCGACCTGGGCGGGGCCACCGCGGCGGGCATGATCTGGCGGGCGGCGGCCGCGGTGGAGCTGGGCATCTGCGATGCCGTCCTGGCCGTCGTGCCGGGCTCGGCGTCGCAGCCGCAGTCCGAGAAGCGGCCCCCGCCGGACCCGAATTGGTATGGGGCGTCGTCGAACAACTACGGGTCGCCGCAGGCGGAATTCGAGATCCCGTACGGCAACGTGGGCCAGAACGCGCCGTACGCGCAGATCGCCCAGCGTTACGCCGCCGAATTCGGTTACGACCCTGCCGCGGTCGCCAAGATCGCCGTCGATCAGCGGACCAACGCGTGCGCCCACCCCGGCGCGGTGTTCCACGGCACCCCGATCACGGTGGACGACGTGCTCGCCAGCCCGATGATCGCCGATCCCATTCACATGCTCGAGACCGTGATGCGGGTGCACGGGGGAGCGGGCGTGCTGATCGCCAACGCCGACATCGCCCGCACCGCCCGCCACCGACCGGTGTGGATCAAGGGTTTTGGCGAGCACATCGCCTTCAAGACCCCGACCTACGCCGAGGACCTGCTGCGCACCCCGATCGCCCGCGCCGCCGACAGGGCATTCGCCATGGCCGGTCTGCACCGCTCCGACGTGGACGTGGCGTCGATCTACGACTGCTACACCATCACCGTGCTGATGAGCCTCGAAGACGCCGGCTTCTGCGACAAGGGCCACGGGATGTCCTGGATCATCCGCCACGACCTGACCTACCGCGGCGATTTTCCGCTCAACACCGCCGGCGGGCAGCTGTCCTTCGGGCAGGCCGGGATGGCCGGCGGCATGCACCACGTCGTCGACGGCGCCCGGCAGGTCATGGGCCGGGCGGGTGACGCGCAGGTGAGCGACTGCCACACGGCGTTCGTCACCGGCAACGGCGGCATCATGAGCGAGCAGGTCGCGCTGCTGATGCGGGGGGACTAGCGATGCGCCTCCCAGTTCCCGAGCCGACGCCGGTGTCGCGGACCCCGGGCGACATCGGAATCGGTATCCGGGTCGAGCCGGTGTTCTACGATCTGCCCGAAGCCGGAATCACCCTCTTGAAATACCGGCCGGCGTGACCGGCTCAACGACGAGCTCGGAGGTGTAGATGGACGACCCCTTTGGCGGCGTCCGGGCGCTGTTGCGCGAGTTGGACGCGGGATTCCCGCGTATCGAGACCATGACCGCCGTGCAGGCTCGCGCGGCCGTCGCCGAGCGGCGCAGGCCCGTCGACAACATCGACGACGTCCGCCGCACCGAAGACCGGTCGATTCCCGGGCCCGCCGGGGACATCCCCGCGCGGATCTACTACCCGCACGGCGAACCGCAGGCTGACCGCGCCGCGGTCGTCTTCTACCATGGCGGCGGATTCGTGTTGTGCGACATCGAGTCTCACGACGGCTTCTGTCGCGCACTGTCCCGCGGTGTGCAGGCGGTCGTGGTGTCGATCGGCTACCGCCTCGCGCCCGAACACCCGGCGCCCGCGGCCGCGCTGGACGCCTTCGCCGCGTTCCGCTGGGTGGTCGACCACGCGCCCGAACTCGGCATCGACCCGGCACGCACGGCCATCGCCGGTGACAGCGCCGGCGGCAACCTCGCCGCGGTGACCGCCATCCGCTGCCGCGAACGCCGGGTCCCCGGGCCGGCCGCGCAACTCCTTATCTATCCGGTCATCGACCCGTCGTTCGACACCGACAGCTACCGGCGCTGCGCCACCGGCTACTTCCTCACCAGCGCAGCCATGCAATGGTACTGGCGCCAGTACCTCGGTGGCGAAACAGCCTCGGGCCAAACCGATTTGGTGGCGCCGGCTCGCGCCGACTCGCACGCCGGCCTCCCTCCGGCCGTGGTCGTCACCGCCGGCCTCGATCCGCTGCACAGCGAGGGCTGCGACTATGCGCGCCGATTACGCAACGCGGGGGTGCCCGCGGTGCACCGCGATTTCCCGGACCTGTTTCACGGCTTCCTGACCATCCCGGCCTTTCCCCCTGCGGTCTCGGCGCTTGACCTGATCTGCGCCGACCTGCGGGGGTTGCTCCGGACGACCCTTCGTGAGGCGACATGACCGATAACGATGTGAAAGACATGACCGACGTGATCGACGTGATCGTTATAGGCGCGGGGTTCGCCGGGCTCTACGCCGTGCACCGCGCCGCGTCGGCGGGACTGTCGGTGCTCGGCATCGAGGCGGCACCCGATGTGGGCGGCACCTGGTACTGGAACCGCTACCCGGGCGCGCGGTGCGACGTCGAAAGTGTCGACTATTCCTACTCATTCGATGAGGAGCTCCAGCAGGGCTGGACGTGGACCGAACGTTTCGCGGCCCAACCGGAAATCCTTGCCTACCTGGGCCACGTTGCCGACCGGTTCGATCTGCGCCGCCACTACAGGTTCGGGGTCGACGTCGTCGGCGCCACGTTCGCCCAAGGCCGATGGCGGGTCCGCACCCGCGACCACCAGACCTATGCCGCCCGGTTCCTCATCTGCGCGACGGGTTGCCTGTCGGCGGTCAACCGCCCGGACATCCCCGGCGCCGACGATTTCGCGGGCGAGGTCTACTTCACCGCCGCATGGCCGCGCGAGGACCCTGACCTGCGCGGCAAGCGGGTCGGCCTGATCGGCACGGGATCCTCCGGCATTCAAGCGGTTCCGATCGTCGCCGCGCAGGCGGACCGGCTGGTGGTGTTCCAGCGATCGGCGAACTACAGCATCCCGATGCCCAACCGGCCCTGGACGCCGGAGGAACAACGACAGATCCGGGAGCAGTACCCCGAGCGCCGTCGCGCCTCGGCCTACGCGGCCTCGGGCACGCCGCACGGCACGTACCACAAGAACGCGATCGATACCGATCCAGCGGAACGCGCCGAGGCGCTGTGGCGGCGCTGGCGCGAGGGCGGGGTGCTGTTCGCCAAGACGTTCCCCGACCAGAACTCCGACCTCGCGGCCAACCACATCGCGCGGGAGTTCGCCGAGGAGCGGATCCGCGAAATCGTGGCCGACCCCCTCGTCGCCCACGACCTCATCCCCGTCGACCACCCGATCGGGACGAAGCGAATCTGCACCGACGGTGGCTATTACGCCGCGTTCAACCGGGACAACGTCCACCTGGTCAACCTGCGCCGCGAGCCCATCGAGACCATCACCGCCGACGGCGTGCGAACCACCGCCGCGACCTACCCGTGCGACGTGCTGATCTTCGCCACCGGCTTCGACGCGCTCACCGGAGCGCTGACCCGCATCGACCCGCAGGGGCCCGGGGGAGCGCGGCTGCGCGACCTCTGGGCCGACGGCCCCCTGACCTTCCTCGGCCTGATGGTGCCCGGCCTGCCCAACATGTTCACCATCAGCGGCCCGGGCAGCCCCTCGGTGCTGGCCAACATGGTGCTGCACGCCGAGGTGCAGGTCGACTGGGTGATCGAGCTGCTGGTGACGATGCGCCGCCTCGGGGTGACGGAGGTGGAGCCGCGCCGCGACGCCGCCGAGGCCTGGACGGAGCATGTCGCGACGGCGGCCGAGCAGACGCTGTTCCCGAAAGCCGCCTCGTCGTGGTACCTCGGCGCCAACATCGAGGGCAAGAAGCGGGTCTTCATGCCCTACGCCGGGGGATTCGGCACCTACCGACGCCACTGCGACGACGTCGCGCGCCGGCACTATGCCGGGCTGGTGCTGACCACCCGATGATCGAAACGGTGCAGCAACTGCTGCGGCAACGCCGGGACGACGACACCCCGGCGCTCGCCCACGGCGAACGCGTCTGGACCTGGAGAGAACACCTCACGGAGGCCGAGGCGGAGGCCGCCGCCCTGATCGGTCTCGCCGACCCGGCCCGTCCGCTGCACGTCGGGGCCCTGCTGCCCAACTCCCCGGCGATGCTGCGCGCCATGGCCGCGGCCGCGCTGGGCGGCTACGTGCTGTGCGGGATCAACACGACCCGGCGCGGGGACGGCCTGCTGGCCGACATCCGGCGCTCCGACTGCCAGTTGCTGCTCGTCGACCCCGAACACCGTGAGCTGTTGGACGGCGTGGATCTCAGCGGAGTCGAGGTGCTCGACGTGACCGGCCGGCGCTACGCCGAACTGGTGGCCGCCGCGCCGGCCCTGGTGCCGCACCGTGAGGTCGCCGGCGGTGACACCCTGATGATGATCTTCACCTCCGGGACCAGCGGCGACCCGAAGGTCGTCCGGCTCGCCCACGCGATGGCGATCATGTGCGGCGCCAGCCTGATCTTCCAGTACGACGTCACCGCCGCCGACGTGTGCTACCTGTCGATGCCGCTCTTTCACTCCAACGGCGTCGCCGCCGGGTGGGCGGTCGCCATCGGCGCGGGCGCCACCATGGTCCCGGCCCGGTTCTCGCCGTCGCGGTTCCTCGACGACGTGCGCCGCTACGGCGTGACGTATCTCAACTATGTGGGCAAGCCGCTCGCGTTGATCCTGTCCACCCCTGAGCTGCCCGACGACGCGGACAACACGCTGCGGGTGGCGTTCGGCAACGAGGCCACCGACCGCGACATCGCCGAATTCGCCAGGCGTTTCGGTTGCCGGGTGGTGGACAGCTTCGGTTCCAGCGAGTTCGCGGTCATCGTCGTCCGCGAGGATGGCACCCCGCCGGGGTCGATCGGCAAGCCGTATCCGGGGGTCGGCATCTACAACCCGGCGACGGTGCGGGAGTGCGCCGTCGCGGAATTCGACGAGCACGGGGCGCTGACCAACTTCGACGACGCGGTCGGCGAACTCGTCAATACCCAGGGCGCGGGCCCCTTCGCCGGCTACTACAACGACCCGGCCGCCACCGCGGAGCGGATGCGGCACGGCATGTACTGGTCGGGCGACCTCGCCTACCGCGACGCCGACGGCTGGATCTACCTGGCCGGCCGCACCGCCGACTGGATGCGGGTGGACGGCGAGAACCTGGCCGCGGGGCCGATCGAGCGGATCCTGGGACGCCTGCCCGAGATCAGCCAGGCCGCGGTCTACGCGGTGCCCGACGACCGGGTCGGCGATCAGGTGATGGCCGCGCTGGTAGTGCGCGCGGGCGCGCGGCTCGGCCCGGACGACTTCGCGAATTTCCTTGCCGCGCAACCGGACCTGTCGCCCAAAGCGTGGCCCCGGTACGTGCGCATCAACGAAGACCTGCCGACGACGGCGACGAACAAGGTCCTCAAGCGCGCGCTGATGGCGGCCGGCGTCACCGCGGAGGGCGGTGTCCTGTGGACGCGCCCGCAGCGCGGTACCACCTACAGTCAGCTGACGGGTTCGCCGGCCTGAGCCGATTCGGAAAGGTCCTCGGGAGCTTCCCCGAACCGCGCCAGCACCAGCGTTGCCGACACGGCCACGGCGAAGCCCGCGATGACCAGCCAGCCGAGCCCGTCGCGCGCGCTGTCGCCCAGCCACACCACGCCGACGAACGCGGGGGCGATGGTTTCACCGACGACCATCCCGGCGACGGCCGTGGTCACCGAACCGCGATGCAGCGCGGAGGTCAGCAGCAGGAAACCGGCCGCCCCGCCCGCGGCCGCCGCGTACAGCGCCGGATTGGTGTAGAAGGCGCGTCGGGTCGGATCGAGCACCTCGATCAGCCGCACGCCGACCTCGATCGCGCCGAAGCCGGTTCCGGCCGCCAGCCCCAGCGCCAGCGCGCGCGGCCGGTCCGGCAGCCGGCCCGCCACGGCGCCGGCGACGAAGATCGCGGCCACCACCCCCAGCAGTGCCCAACCCAGTCCGGCGGGCGCATGCCGGAAGTGCCCGGGCCCGGCGGCGAGTGCGAGCACCACCAGGCTCGCGCACACGATGCCCACCGCGCTCCATTCGGCGGGCGACAACCGCACCGACAGCACCCATGCGGACACGATGCCGGTGACCGCGATCGAGGCGGCCAGCGCGGCGGCGACCACATAGATGGGCACCAGGCGCAACGCCGCGACTTGAAGGATGAAACCGAGCCCGTCGAGACCAACGCCGAGGACGTAGCGCCACTGCCGAGCCGCGCGCCACAGCAGCACGGTGTCGACACCACTGCCGCTGCCGGCCTCCACGGAGCGGGTGGCCGCCGCCTGCAACACCGACGCCGTGCCGTAACAGACGGAGCAGCCCAGCGCGAGCAGGAATCCGATCAGCACACGTCGAACAATAGGCGGAACAATAGGCGCCTGCGACGGGCGGCGCGGGCGGCGCCTGAGAGTTCTCTGAACAAATGTTTGGGCGAGGGGGAGTCCGGGCACGTCACAAGTACGCGTGGCTGGGGGGCTGGTCAAAACCCATATCAACGGGCGAACAGTCATGCGCCGTTACTGTCGTCATTGATGGTCTGCCAAAGCAAAGCGCCACAAGCTAATTCGAAATCGACGTTTGAACTCAGTGTACACCTGTGTACTCTGACGACATGGCAGAACGCGGCGCCCAGCCCCAGGTCCCATGGGGACGGCGGTTGTTCCTGCGGGCGGTGCGGCGGTTGTTCAGCCCGCTGCAGCCGGATGACTACCTCGAGATGATCAACCCGCTGTGGACCACCAAGGAGCTACGCGGAAAGGTCGACGGCATCGAGCAGCAGGGCTCGGAAGCGGCCAGCATTCTCATCCGGCCCGGCTACGAATGGCCCGGCCACAAGCCCGGTCAGTACGTGCGCCTCGGTGTGGTCATCGACGGCGTCTACCACTGGCGCGCCTACTCGCTCACGTCGGATCCCAGGCCCGAAGACGGGCTGATCAGCGTCACGCCGAAGCGGGTCGACGGCGGCGTGGTGTCGCCGTATCTCGTGCACAAGATCCAGCCGGGGGACCTGGTGCGGCTGGGCGAGATCGAAGGCGTCTTCACGCTGCCCGAGCCGCTGCCGGACAAGCTGTTGTTCATCAGCGCCGGAAGCGGCATCACACCGATCATCAGCATGCTGCGCGACCTGGACCATCGCGGGCAATTGCGCGACGCGGTGGTCCTGCATTCCGCGCGAACCCGCGAACAGGCGATGTTCCTGCCCGCCTTGGAAGAGCTCGAAAAGCGGCACCCGGGAATGCGGCTGGACCTGCGCCTCACCTCCGAACAGGGCAGACTTTCGCCCGCCGACCTGGACGACGTGTGCCCGGACTGGCGTCAGCGCGAGGCCTTCTGCTCGGGGCCCGGCGAGATGCTCGACGCGCTGATCGAGCACTGGGAGGACAACGGCGATCGGGACCGCCTGCACTTCGAGCGGTTCCAACCGAAGATCGGCGGCGACGCCAACGCCGGCGAGGGCGGCACCGTCTGCTTCCTCGACAGTGACAAGGAAGTCGAATGTGACGGTGGGACATCGATTCTCGAGGCGGGCGAGAAGGCGGGTCTCAACCTCGCCTACGGCTGTCGCATCGGAATCTGCCATACCTGCGTCGGGACGCTGAAATCGGGCAAGCTGCGCGACCTGCGCTCGGGTGACGTGATCGAACCGATCGAGCAGGACGTCCGGATCTGCATCAACACCGCCGAGGGCGACGTCGAACTCGAACTCTGATCGAAAGGAGCGGCTTATGACGACTGCCGTGAAAAAGACTGTGGAATCACCGCTTTCCCGCCTTGGGGAACAAGAACTCGAAAAGCTCGCGAAGGAATTCGACGCCATCCACGACGAGGTGTTCGCCGACCTCGGCGACCGCGACCGGCGCTACATCAAGAACGTCATCTCGGCGCAGCGACAGATCGTGGTGGCCGGCCGGGTGCTGTTGCTGGCGTCGCGCTCGAAGACCGCGTGGCTGCTCGGCACCGCCTGTCTGTCCATGGCCAAGATCCTGGAGAACATGGAGATCGGCCACAACGTCATGCACGGGCAATGGGATTGGATGAACGACCCCGACATCCACTCCTCGGTCTGGGACTGGGACACGGCGTCGACCGCGGAGTCGTGGAAGCACTCGCACAACTACATTCACCACACCTTCACCAACATTCTCGGCAAGGACAAGGACCTCGGGTACGAGATCATGCGGATCGACCCGAACCAGAAATGGGAGCCCCGGTTCCTGTTCCAGCCGATCTACAACCTGCTGCTCACCCTCCTGTTCGAGTGGGGAGTGGCCGTCCACGACATGGACATCGAGGCCATCCGCAAGCGCGAGAAGCCGTGGTCGGAGGTGCGCAAGGACCTGAAAGGCATCGGGGTCAAGGCGCGGGCGCAGATCTACAAGGACTACCTCGGCTGGCCGCTGATCAGTGCCGGGGCATTCGGGCTCGCGCAGTTGGCGTTGCGCGGCCGACTCGGCCAGCCGGCCGAGTCGCGCCTGGGCAGGAGGCTCCGCAAGGTGTCGACCCGCGGCCGGGTCGGCGCGGCGGCCGCCTTCCTCGACAAGGTGTTGCCCGGCGTGGAAAGCACCTACCTGCGCACGCTGGGCGCCGACGCGGTCGCCAACCTGATCCGCAACGTGTGGGCGCACGCGATCATTTTCTGCGGCCACTTCCCGGACCAGACCTACACGTTCACGCAGGAGGAAGTCGAGAACGAGACGCGCGGCGGTTGGTATGTACGCCAATTGCTCGGCGCCGCGAACATCGACGGCAGCCCGCTGTTCCACATCATCAGCGGCAATCTCGGTTACCAGGTCGAGCACCACCTCTACCCGGACATGCCGAGCAGCCGATACTCGGAGATCGCGCCGCAGGTCAAGGACATCTGCGAACGCTACGAACTGCCCTACAACTCCGGCCGGTTCGGCAAGCAGTGGTTGATGGTGCACCGCAGCATCTTCCGGCTGGCCTTCCCGGGCGGAAGGTCCCGGCCGAAGCCGGGTCCCTACCGCGGCAACGTCCACCGGCCGGATCCGGGGCGGCCCAGTGAGGGCACGCGGTTCCGCGACCGCGTCCCGGCCGAGCACCCGGCGGCGGGTCCCGAACACGAGGCCACCGGTGTCGAGGTGGAGCCGCCACCGCGCGGCGAGGACTGACGCGACGGCCGGGCGCCCCGAGTAGCCTTAACCCGCAACGGGATTCGGACACGACTCAGGGAGCGCAATGGCGGGGATCGACGGGCAGGTCGTGGCCATCACCGGCGCAAGCAGTGGCATCGGGGAGGCGACCGCCCTCCTGCTCGCCGAGCGCGGAGCGCGGGTGGCCCTGGGCGCTCGGCGGGTCGAGCGCCTCGACGACACCGCACGACGGATACGCGACCGCGGCGGACAAGCCATCGCCTGCGAGACCGACGTCTCGCGGCGCGAAGACCTCGAGCGACTGGTCGCCGCGGCAACCGGCGAGTTCGGCCGGCTCGACGTCCTGGTGAGCAACGCCGGCATCAGCAAGATCGGGCCGATGTCCGATCTCGACGTCGACGGATGGTCGGCGATGATCGACGTCAACCTGCGGGGCGTCCTGCACGGGATCGCGGCGGCGCTGCCGGTGTTTCGGCGCCAGGGACGCGGCCACTTCGTCACGACGGTGTCGACCGCGGGGCTGAAGATCGTCCCCACCATGGCGGTGTACGCCGCCACGAAGAACGCCGTTCGCACGTTGATGGAGGGCCTGCGCCAGGAATCGACCGACGGTGTCATCCGGACCACGTCGATCTCACCGGGATTCGTCGACACCCAACTCGACAGCTCCATTGACGACGCGGAGGTGCGCGCGCAGATCCGCCGCAACATGACCGACTTCGGCCTCCCGCCAGCGGCGGTGGCGCGGGCCATCGCCTTCGCGATCGAACAACCGCACGACGTCGAGATCGGCGACATCACCATTCGGCCCACCGTTCAGGGCTAGCCAGCGCCAGACTGCCACCGTGTGAACAGGCGCCGGATCTGAACCCTTTTCGCCGCCCGGTCGTGGATGATCATCGATGATGCACCGCAGCCGCAGGTCCGACACCCGGGACACCGGGCCGACAGATGATTCCCGGGGCTACGGGTTTCCGTCGCGCCTGTGGCGTCTGCTGGACGAACACCCGCCCCCGGGGGTCGGGCGTGCGCAGCGGTGGCGCAGCCCGCTGCGGGGACCGTGGCTGACTTCCGTGTTCGGTTCGGTGCTGCTGGTGACGCTGCCGATCGTTATCATCACCGGCCTGCTGTCGTACATCGCCTACGGGCCGCGGTTCGGCCAGGCCATCCCCGGCGACGTGGGGTGGTTGAAGCTGCCGACGTTCGATTGGCCCACCAACCCGCCCTGGCTGTACCGGCTGACCCAGGGCCTGCATGTCGGACTCGGGCTGGTTCTGATCCCGGTGGTGCTGGCCAAACTCTGGTCGGTGATACCGAGGTTGTTCGCGTGGCCGCCCGCCCGATCGATCGCCCAACTGCTGGAACGGGTTTCGCTGCTGATGCTGGTCGGCGGCGTCCTGTTCGAGATCGTCACGGGCGTGCTGAACATTCAATACGACTACATCTTCGGCTTCAGCTTCTACACGGCGCACTACTTCGGCGCGTGGGTGTTCATCGCCGGTTTCGTCGTGCATATCGCGATCAAGATCCCGGCCATGTGGGCGGGCCTCCGCTCGATCTCACCGCGGGACGTCCTGCGCACGGGGCGTGCCGAGACGACGGCGCAGGCGCGGGATCCGGACGGATTGGTCGCCGCCGACCCGCACCCCGCGACGGTCAGCCGCCGGGGCGCCCTGGCGCTGGTGGGCGGCGGAGCGCTGTTCATGGCGGTCATCACGGCGGGCCAGACGCTGGGTGGCTACGCGCGGCCCGCCGCGCTGCTGCTGCCGCGCGGGCGCAGCCGCGGTGACGGGCCCAACGACTTCGAGGTCAATCGCACCGCCACCGTGGCCGGGATTTCCGCCGCGAACGCCGGCGAGCGGTGGCGGCTGACCCTGCGCGGGGGCGCGGCCCCCGTCACGCTGGACCGCTCCGCGCTGCTCGCCATGCCGCAGCACACCGCCGTGCTGCCGATCGCCTGCGTGGAAGGCTGGTCCACCACCCAAACCTGGACCGGGGTGCGACTGGCGGACCTGGCCCGCCTCGCCGGCGTGTCCGCCCCGGAAGCGGCGCACGTCTCCTCGCTGGAGCGCTCCGGGGCGTTCGGCCGCGCCACACTGCAGGGGAGCCAGGTGCTGCACCCCGACGCGCTGCTGGCGTTGCGTGTCAACGGAACGGATCTGTCCCCGGATCACGGCTTCCCGGCGCGCGTCATCGTGCCGGCGCTGCCCGGGGTGCACAACACCAAGTGGGTGGAGTCCATCGCCTTCCGGGCGGCCGCGAATGGGTAGCGCCCGAACCCATTTCGTCAGGCTCTACGGATCGCGCCCGCTGCACCTGCTGATCCTGGTCGCCGGGTTCGCGCTCTTGGGCTACGTGGTGGCCACCGTGGGGCCGGCCGCGCTGTGGAACCCGCAGGTGTGGTGGCAGTCGATCATCGTGTGGTTCGCCGCGGCGATCGTCGCCCACGACCTGGTGCTGTTCCCGGTCTATGCGCTGCTCGACGGGCTGCTGTCGCGGACCGTCGCGCGGCTCGCGCCGCCTCGCGTCCCGGTGGTCAACCACATCCGGGTGCCGGCATTGGGCGCCGTTCTGACGCTGCTGGTGTTCCTGCCCGGCATCATCAGACAGGGCGCCGCGACCTATTCGGCGGCGACCGGTCAGACCCAGGACCCCTTTCTGGGCCGCTGGTTGCTGTTGACCGCGGCGATGTTCGGGGTCAGCGCCGCCGTCTACGCGGTCCGGCTGGCAACGGCGGGCACGCGGCCGGGGCGGGTGCCCGGGCTACATGTTGGCGATGATCTGTAGGCGCTGCGCGCTGTACTCGGTGTCGGAGATCGCGCCCCGGGCGTGCAGCTGCTCCAATTGTCTGAGGCGTTCGGGAGCCGGCGGCTCCGACAGCGGGAGCGCGGCCGGGCGGGCGTGCAGCCCGCCGTGGTGCTGCACGGTGCCGCCCTTGGTGGTCCATCCAGCGCCCAGGTCGATGAGCCGCAGGGCGAACAGCACGCCGGCGCCCGTGATCGGCAGGCCGAGGTAGAGCATCCACTCCAGCGGCATGCCGGCTCGGCTCAGCGCGAAATAGCGCGTCAGCAGAACCAGCGCGAGCAGCCCGCCGGCCAGCAGCACGACGACCTTTGTTTTCATCCGCGGTGTACCTCCGTGTAGTTCGCCGCCGTCGGCGGCAGCGTCTTGTGGCAAGTGCAAACCACCCCCGGCGCTACCGATCCCAAGGGCGCCGGGCTGCTTCACCGTGAGCGGCTGCCCTTGGCGGATCCTTGACGAGTTCTTGGAGTGTCCTTTGAAGTGCGCGCGTGTTCTGCGCGTGGCGACGCGAGTTACTAGAGTGGTCAGGCGTGGGGAACGGGCGAAGCAGGACGGCCATGGCGCTGTGCGCCTGCGGGGCCGCGCTGGTCGTGGCGTTCGGTTGGTCGGCCGGCGACGTGGCCGTGGCGGCCGCTTCTTCGTCGAGCGTGACCCCGCCCCCGCCTGCCCCGGGCGGCGCCCTGCCGGTCCAACCCGCCGGCGGGGGCGGCTGCATCATCGGCCTCAACTGCGGTTGCACGCGCAACTGCCATAAGCCGCGCCCCCGTCCTCCGGGCCCCGTTAGCGACCCGCAACACGACGCGGCCGCGCCGGCCCCGGAGAACCCCTAGGGGGCCGTTACCCGACGAGGCCGCCGGCCGCTTTCCTATCATCGGCTGATGGAGATCGAGTCCTCGCCGGCGTTCAGTGCCGAGGACTCGGCCCGGTTTCGGGCTGCCGGATGGTGGTCTGACACGACATTGTCGGACACGGTGCGTTCCAACGCCGAACGGTTCCCGGATCGCCCCGCCTACGTCGACCACCCCGGGGCATCGTTGACGTGGCGCGAATTCGACAGCATTGCGACCGATTTGGCCGAAAGCCTGGCCGGCGCGGGCGCGGCTCCCGGCGACCGGGTCGCGGTGTGGCACGGCGACTCCGCTGCCCTGCACGTGCTGTTCGTGGCGATCGAGCGCTGCGGGGCCGTCGTCGTCGGCATCGGCGCGCGCGCCGGAGCCCGTGAGGTCGCGGCGATACTGCGCAGCGCCCAGCCGCACATCCTGATCAGCGACCCGCAGCGCGGCGATACCGCGGCGGCCGTCGCCGGCGAGCTTGCGCTCCCCACGCTGATGTTGAGCACGGACGCCGGCGCGCCACGACTCGACGTGCGGGTGGCGCCCAAGGCGCTTGGCGCCGAATCCCGGCTCGGGCCCGACGATGTCTTCCTCATCAACTCCACCTCGGGGACCACCGGCCAGCCCAAGTGCGTGGTGCACACCCAGAACCGTTGGTATTACTTCCACCAGAAGGCCGTCGCCAACGGGCTGCTGACGCCGGAAGACGTTTTCCTGCCGGTCATCCCGATGCCGTTCGGCTTCGGGTTGTGGACCAGCCACACCACGCCTATCTATCTGGGCGCCACCGCGGTCATTCTGGGACGGTTCAGCACGGGGGCGGCCTGCGAGGCGATATCCCGGCACCGGGCCACCGTATTGTGCTGTGTCAGTACGCAGTTGACCATGCTGATGGCGGATCCCGCGACCCGCGACCATGACCTGAGCTCGCTGCGCGTCGTGTTCACCGGCGGCGAGGCGCTGCCGTACCGGCCGGCCGCCGAGTTCGAGGAGCTCACCGGCGCCAAGATCCTGCAGTTCTACGGCTCGAACGAAACCGGGATGCTGAGCGCCACCAGCCTCGACGACACGCGAGAACGCCGACTGCGCACCGGCGGCCGGATCGTGCCCGAAATGGCGGTCCGGCTCTTCGACGGGGACAGGGACGTGACCGCGACGGGCAAAGGTCAGCCGGCCTGCCGCGGCCCGGCGACCAGCCTCGGCTATCTCGGCGGGACCGATCACGACAAGTTGTTCACCCGAGACGGCTGGATGCGCATGGGGGACCTCTGCGAAATCGACGCGGATGGGTATCTGACCGTCACCGGGCGAACCTCCGACTTCATCCTGCGCGGGGGGAAGAACATCAGCGCAACGCAGGTCGAGGACGCCGTCACCACCCACCCCGCCATCGCGGTGGCGGCGGCGGTCGCGATGCCCGATCCGGTGTTCGGCGAAAGGGTCTGCCTCTACGCCGAACTCGTCGATTCGGCGACGATCGACCTGCCCGAGCTGGTCGAACACCTGCTGGCGCTGGGAGTGTCCAAGGAGCTGTTGCCCGAGCGGCTCATCGTGGTCGACGACCTCCCGCGCTCGTCGGGCGGGAAGGTTGCCAAAGGCCGGCTCCGCGAGGATATTCGAGCCAGAACGGAGGCCGATCATGAATGCTCCTAACGCGCGCCGGGGCGGCCTGGAGGTCTGGGCACCGTCGGTGGTTCCCCCGATCGGGGTCGACCTGTCCGACGAGCAGGCGCTCGCGGTGGCCTTCCGCCACCTGGCCGCCATCGGGTTCGCCGAGAACATGGCCGGACACATCACCTGGCAACCCGACGGCCAGACGGACATGTTGGTCAATCCGTGGGGGCTGTGGTGGCAGGAGATCACGGCGTCCGACATCTGTGTGGTCGACGCCGACGCCCGGGTGCTGCGCGGCCGCTGGGACGTCACCCCGGCGATCCACATCCACACCGAGCTGCACCGCGTCCGCGACGACGCCCGGGTGGTCATCCACAACCACCCCTACTACGTCTGCGTGCTCGCCGCGCTGGGCCGGCTGCCCGAATTGGTGCACCAGACCGGTTCGCTCTTTCTCGACGACCTGTGCCTGGTGGACACCTACGACGGCGAGGTCGACAGCCCGGCGCGCGCCGCCGACCTGGCCGCCCGCATCGGCGCCGCCAACCTGACCATCCTGGCCAACCACGGCGTCATCGCGACCGGGCGCACCCTGCCCGAGGCCGTCTACCGCGCCGCGTCCATCGAACGGGTCTGCAAGCTGGCCTACGACGTGCTGCTCACCGGCATCCAGCCGGTGGCCATGGACTGGTCGGACATGGTGGGCATGCAGCGGTCGCTCGTCGAACGGGCCGCCGACGTGTACTGGGCGGGCGCCGCCAGGATGACCATCAAGGCCGATCCCGACGTGCTCACGTGAAGCGCACACTCAACGACGCTGTCGGGCAAGGAGATTGACGAGTGAAATCGATCGACGAGCTGGCCGCCGACCTCAGCTTCACCACCGCCAAGACCGGTGAGCAGCGTTCGGTCACCTTCCTGCCGGACCCGCCCCGGGCGCCGCGGCGCTACACGGTGATCTCGGTTGACGATCACATCGTCGAACCGCCGGACACCTTCACCGGACGGTTGCCGCGCAAATTCGCCGACCGTGCACCCAAAGTGGTGGAAACCGACATCGGGGGACAGACCTGGGTCTACGACGGCCGGGAACTGCCCAACGTCGGGTTCAACGCGGTCGTGGGCCGGCCGGTGGCCGAATACGGCTTCGAACCGGTGCGGTTCGACGAAATGCGCCGGGGCGCCTGGGATATTCACGAGCGCGTCAAGGACATGGACCTCAACGGCATCTACGCCTCGCTCAACTTCCCGTCCTTTCTCCCCGGATTCGCCGGCCAGCGGCTGCAGCAGGTCACCGGCGACCGCGAGCTGGCGCTGGCGTCGGTGCGCGCGTGGAACGACTGGCACCTGGAGGTGTGGGCGGGCTCGTATCCCGAACGCATCATTCCGTGCCAGCTGCCCTGGCTGCTGGACCCCGAGCTCGGCGCCAAGATGATCTACGAGAACGCCGAGCGTGGGTTCCACGCGGTGACGTTCAGCGAGAACCCGGCGATGCTGGGCCTGCCGAGCATTCACTCCGGGCACTGGGACCCGATGATGGCGGCGTGCGCCGAGACGGACACGGTGGTGAACCTGCACATCGGCTCGTCGGGGTCGTCGCCGTCCACCACCGCCGACGCGCCGCCGGACGTGCAGGGCGTGTTGTTCTTCGCCTACGCGATCTCCGCGGCCGTCGACTGGTTGTATTCCGGCCTGCCCAGCCGGTTCCCCAACCTGAAGATCTGCCTGTCGGAGGGCGGAATCGGTTGGGTCGCCGGGCTGCTGGATCGGCTCGACCACATGCTCAGCTATCACGCGATGTACGGCACCTGGCAGGCCCTGGGCGAAAGCCTCACTCCGGCGGAGGTTTTCACGCGGAACTTCTGGTTCTGCGCCGTGGAGGACAAATCGTCGTTCGTCCAGCGCGACCGGATCGGTGTCGACAACATCATGCTGGAAGCCGACTACCCGCACTGCGACTCCACGTGGCCGCACACCCAGCAGACCATCCACGAACAAGTCGGCGACCTGCCCCCGGACGTGATTCGCAAGTTCACCTGGGAGAACGCGTCCCGCCTGTACCGGCATCCCGTGCCGGTGGCAGTGCAGCGCGATCCCGACGCGTTCTGACCGACATGGCCACCGCCAGAGTCGACTTCAGCTCCGTGTCCTGGGGCTCGGTGGAGTGGACGAACCTCGTCACGCTCTACCTGCGCGCGTGCGAAAGCCGTTCCCGCCGGCCCATTCTGAATGACAAGACCGCCGCGGAAGCGGTGGACCGCATCGACTACGACTTCAAGCGAATCCACCGCAGCTCGCTGCCGGCGTCCAACCAGTACCTGGTCGCCCTGCGGGCCAAGACGCTCGACGACTGGTGCGCGGCGTTCCTGCGGCGTCACCCCGACGCGGTGGTGCTGCATCTGGGGTGCGGCCTCGACGGCCGGGCGTTCCGGCTGCCGGTGCCGTCGTCGGTTTCGTGGTTCGACGTCGATCAGCCCGCCGTGATCGAGCTGAGGCGGCGGCTCTACGACGACACGGAGCGCTACCGGATGATCGGCTCGTCGGTGACCGATCCGCGGTGGCTGGATCAGGTCCCGGCCGGGCGCCCCACGCTGGTGGTCGCCGAGGGCCTGCTGATGTATTTGACCGAGCAGCAGGTGCGGCAGCTGCTACAGCGGTTGACCGACCGATTCGACTGTGGGGAAATGCATTTCGACACGCTGTCGGCGCTGGCGCCGCTGCTGTCGAAGCTGTTCACCAGGGGGATCATCAAGTGGGGTATCCGCGACGCGCGGGAGCTGCAGGCGTGGAACCCCAGGCTGCGGTTGCTCGAACAGACGTCGACCCTGGCGGGCTACCAGCGGATCGACTCGACGGCGGTGCGGACCATCTACCGGGTGATGTGGTTTGCGGGCGCCCGCAACTACGACGTGCTGAACCGCTTCGAGTTCTAAGCCATCACAGGTCGGAAGCCAGCCGCCGCAGGATGTCGGCCGCCGGTTCGGCGGTGGCGTTGCGGTACCCGGTGCCCGCCCAGAGGTGGACGAAGTCGGGTTTGCCCGCCGCGGCCGCGGCCTTGCGCAGCGGGCTGGTGAGGTGGTGGAGGGCGGGATAGCCCAGCGGCGCCTGGGCCTCGTGGGCGTCGATGAACGCATTGCGCAGCCCGCGGGCGGGGCGGCCGGTGAAGGCGTGCGTGAGCACCGTCTCGGTGTACCTGGGATCGGTCAGGGCCGCCCGGTGGGTGGCCGAGGCGCCGCTTTCGTCGGCGCGCAACAGAACCGTCCCGACGGCGGCCGCCGCCGCCCCGGCGCGGATCACCTCGGCCACGGCGGCGGGGGTGGCGAGCCCGCCGGCCGCCATCACCGGCAGCGGCACCGCCGCGACGACCCGTGCGACGAGCTCGGCGATCGGTACCGGCGTCAACGGCTTCCGGGGCGAGAGCGTGCCGGAGTGACCACCTGCGGCGACGGCCTGCACGGCGAGCATGTCGACCCCGGCGTCACGCGCCTGCACCGCCTCCTCGGGCGTGGTCACCGTCTGGACCACCACGCTCTGGGCTTTCTGCAGCGCGGAGATCACACCGCGCGGCGGGATGCCGAACGTGAACGACACCATCGGAACCGGGTCGTCGAGCAACAGCGCGATCTTCTCGTCGAATTTGTCGGTGTCCTCGACGGGTTCCGGGGGCAGCGTCAAGCCGAACTGGTCGGCGTCGCGCTGAACGATCGCGGCATACGCCCGGTAACTCCCGGTATCGACTGGTAGGGGATTGGGTGCAAACAGATTGATGCCGAACGGGATGCCTTCGGCCCGAACCTCTTTCAGTTCCGCTTCGACGGCCTCCACGGTCTTGTAACCCGCGGCCAGCAGGCCGAGGGCGCCGGCGCGGTTCGCGGCCGACACCATCGCGGGCGTGGTCGGGCCGCCCGACATCGGGGCGGCGACCAGCGGAATGGACATCCCGAACTGTGTCAGCATCTTCAAGGGCCCTTCCCGTCTCGCGGGCGCGCATGGCGCCGCTCTGACAATAACGACGTGCCGTCGCGGCGGCATTCCGCACCGCGGCCGGACCTGGCAGGATGCTTCAGCGTGAAGAGGCCCAACTTCCTCGTGATCGTTGCGGACGACCTCGGGTTTTCCGATATCGGCGCCTTCGGCGGAGAAATCGAGACACCCAACCTGGATCGGCTCGCCCACGCCGGCCTCCGGTTCACCGACTTCCATTCCGCGCCGGCCTGCTCGCCCACCCGGGCGATGCTGCTGACCGGAACGGACCACCACGTTGCGGGGATCGGCACGATGCTGGAGGTCGCGGGCCCCGGCTTCCGCGGCGCCCCGGGGTACGAGGGCTACCTCAACGACAGGGTGGTGGCCTTGCCTGAACTGCTGCGCGACGCCGGATACCTGACGTTGATGTCCGGCAAGTGGCATCTGGGCGCCACCATCGAGACATCGCCCTGGGCACGCGGATTCGAACGGTCGTTCGCGCTGCTGCCGGCCGGGGCCAGCCACTTCGGCGGCGGCGGGGCCCGGAGTTTCTCGCCGGTGCCTACGCTTTACACCGAGGACGACCGGTTCGTCACCGTCGGGGACGACTTCTATTCGTCGGACTCCTACACCGACAAGCTGTTGCAGTACCTGGGGGAACGCGCACCAGGCGACGACCGGCCGTTCTTCGCGTACCTGCCCTTCCAGGCGCCCCACTGGCCGCTGCAGGCCCCGGACGAATCGATCGCGAAGTACCGCGGCCGCTACGACGCCGGCCCCGACGCGCTGCGCGAGGAACGCCTGGCGGCCCTCAAGGGGCTGGGCCTGTGCCCTCCGGACGTCGAGCCGCACCCGGTCGTCGCCGACGGCGCCCCGGAGTGGGCCGACATGACCGACGAACAGCGTGCGGTGTCGGCCCGCAGCATGGAGGTCTACGCCGCCATGGTCGACCGGATGGACTGGAATATCGGCCGGGTGATCGACTTCCTCTCGGAGACCGGCGAACTCGACGACACGGTCGTGATCTTCCTGTCCGACAACGGTGCCGAGGGCGCAATCGTCGAAGCGATGCCGCTGGTCGGTCCCCGCATCGCCGAGCAGATCGAAAAGCATTGCGACAACAGCGTCGACAACCTCGGCCGGCCCTCCTCGTTCATCTGGTACGGGCCGCGGTGGGCGCAAGCCGCCACGGCGCCGTCGCGGCTGCACAAGGCGTTCACCACCGAGGGCGGGATCCGGGTGGTCGGTTTCATCACCTGGCCCGGATTCGACCGGCAAGCACAGATCGGCACCGCGTTCAGCACCGTGATGGACATCGCGCCGACGGTGCTCGAACTGGCGGGCGCCACGCATCCCGGGGCGGCGTATCGCGGGCGCGAAGTGGCACCGATGCGCGGCCGCTCTTTGGTGGGATACCTGTCGGGCGGCGCGGAAACGGTGCACGGCGCCGATACCGGCACGGGCTGGGAGTTGTTCGGACGCCGCGCCATTCGGCAGGGGGACTGGAAGGCGCTGCACCTGCCGGCACCGTACGGCCCGGGCAGTTGGCAGCTCTACGATCTGGCCTCGGATCCCGGAGAAATCCACGACCTGGCGGACTCCCACCCCGACAAGCTGGCCGACCTGCTGGCGTTGTGGGATCGCTACGTCGAGGAAAACGGCGTGATCCTCGACCCCGTCTCGGTGTTCGACCTCGAGCTGTGACGGGTGAGTTCTGATGGCTGAGACGACAGCTGAGACGACAGCTGAGACGACAGTTGAGACGACAGCTGAGACGACGACGTGCGCGATCGTCGGTGGCGGCCCGGCCGGCATGGTGCTGGGGCTGTTACTGGCCCGGGCGGGTGTCCAGGTGACCCTGATGGAGAAGCACGGCGACTTCCTGCGGGACTTCCGCGGCGACACCGTCCACCCGACCACCATGCGACTGCTCGACGAGCTGGGGCTGTGGGAACCCTTCGCGGCGTTGCCTTTCACCGAGGTCCGCACCGCGAAGCTCGAATCCGACGGGCGGTCGGTGACCTACGTCGACTTCGAGCGGTTGCGCCAGCCGCATCCCTTCGTCGCGATGGTGCCGCAGTGGGACCTGCTCAACCTGCTGGCCGATGCGGCACAGGCGGAGCCGAGCTTCTCGCTGCGGATGAACACCGAAGTCACCGGGCTCCTGTGGGACGACGGCAGGGTTGCCGGAGTGCGCTACCGCGGTCCCGACGGTCCGGGCGAACTGCGGGCGGAGTTGACCGTGGCCTGCGACGGCCGCTGGTCGGTCGCGCGCCGGGCGGCGGGGCTTGAGGCGCGCGAATACCCGGTGAAGTTCGACGTGTGGTGGTTTCGGTTGCCGCACAAGGAAGACACCGAATATTCGTTCCTGCCACGGTTGGGCCCGGGCAAGGGGCTCGCCGTGATCCCGCGCGAGGGCTATTTCCAGATCGCGTATCTCGGGCCGAAGGGCACCGACGCCCAGCTGCGGGCGCGCGGCATCGAGGCGTTCCGGCGCGACGTCCAAGAGCTGCTTCCCGATATGCCCGAATCGGTGGCGGCGCTGCAATCCATGGACGACGTCAAACACCTGGACGTGCACGTGAATCGGCTCCGTCGCTGGCACACTCGGGGGCTGCTGTGCATCGGCGATGCGGCGCACGCGATGTCGCCGCTGGGCGGCGTCGGCATCAACCTCGCCGTCCAGGATGCCGTCGCCGCCGCGACGGTGCTGGCTGAACCGCTGCGGCGGCACCGGGTCGGCCGGCGCGAACTCGCCGCGGTGCACCGCAGGCGCGTGTTCCCCACGGTGGTGACGCAACTGGTCCAGCAGGTGCTGCACCGGATGTTGCTCGGGCCGTTGCTGCGCGGTGCGGATCCCACGCCGCCGGCGGCGCTGCTCGGCCTGATGCAGCGGCTGCCGTGGCTGTCGGCCGTACCGGCCTACTTCGTCGGCGTCGGCGTGCGGCCCGAGCATGCCCCCGCGTTCGCGCGCCGCCCCGCCGCCGACCGCGATGGCTGAGTCGGCTCCCCGAGAGGTTTGCTACTTAGCGACCTGGGGTAACCCTCTCGTGACAATTTGAGGTCGGGAAATCGGTCCTATCCGCGCAGCGCGGACGCCGCCTCTGGCGAGCCCTGGACCGAGAGGGGGCCAGAAATGGTGAATCTCAAGAAAATCGCAGGTCAAGCCGCCGTCGCCGGCGCGTTGAGCGCGGCGGCACTCGGTCTCGGTACCGGCGTGGCGCAGGCCCACCCGGGACCGTGGCCTCCGCCGGTCCCACCGGGTCCGCACGTGGTCGACGATGGTCACTGGAATCCGCTGCCGCCTGGGCAGGTCAAGCAGATTTGTCCCTGGCAGGCCCCGCCCGGCCATTGGATCGGCGGCCCGCACGGGGTTCCCTGCACCTGATCCCGGGGTAGCCGGCCTCGGGGCTGATCTCCGCAAGAATTCCCCTGGCGGAGACCCGAATACGCGGACGCCGGGCGCCGTGTCAGGTGGGCCGACCGGCCAGCTGGGCCAGTTGTGCGGCCCCCTCGGCCGTTTGGGTGGTCAGCGCGATGCGTCCGGAAGTGACCTGTTCTTCGATGATCGGCGCCTCGATGACGAGATTGTCGCGGACGAAGGCCACGTGGTCCTGCAGGTGGGCGCCGGTGTATGACGCCCATGCGGCCGCCGACGAGGGATCCAGGCTCAGGGTCACGTCGTAAAAACCCGCGGTCAGCGACCTCGGCGGGTCGACGTGCAGCAGCCCGAGTTGCATGGTCTCCGGGCCGAGCATGTACAACGTTGTTCGCCCGATGTCGCACGTGGTGAGCGGATCGGTCGGCGCCACGCCGTGATTCGGGTCGGCGGCCGGGCACTTCTGCGGGCTGGTCGGCTGCGACTTGTTGACCGGGCGAACCGGCAGCGGCGCGATTTTCACGATGGGTGCGGCCGGCGTGACCGGCGCGGTTGTCGTGGGTGCCGGGGTAGTGGTCGACGTGGTGGGCGCCGCCTGGTGCCGCGTCGCGTGGCAGGCGCACGTCAGCGCGCCGAGCAAGCCACTGCACGCCAGCCAGGCGGCCGTGACGCGCAATCGGCCACGCGTGGGCCGGTGCGTCACCGCGTCCACCGGGTCACCGGTCCGGCGTCGAATCATCCGGCCATTCTTCCAGCCGGAACCGCACCGCAAATGAGCCCGGCACAAAAGGGGGCGGCACGCTTTACCGGCACTACGAATATAGAGTAGCGTCTCGAGCGGAGAGGACGCCATGGAGCAACGTCGCAAGCCTAATCCCGGTGCGCGCCGCCGCGACCTTTGCGATGCGGCGATTCAGTTGTTGGCCGACGACGGGGCCAAGGGGCTGAGCCATCTCAAGGTGGACCGCAAGGCCGAGGTGCCCGACGGGACGACGTCGTTCTATTTCCGCACCCGCTCGGCGTTGCTGCGCGCCGTGGCCGAACGCCTCGCCGAGCTGGACCTCGCCGACCTGCAGTCCGTCGCCGACGACTCCGACGGCCGGGGAGGCAACCCGTCGCCCTCGCGGCTGTCGCAGGTGGTCATCCGATCCGGCGACGAGCCGCAATTGTCCAGGACCAGGGCCCGCTACGAGCTGACCATGCAGGCCGCCCGCGACCCGTCGCTGGCCGCCATCCTGCAGCGCGCCACCGACGAGTTCACCAAGCTGCATCGCGAGATCCTGGTTCAGCTCATGCCGCACGGCGCGGACCTGGATCCCGCGGTGGTCGAGGATCTGAGCAACGTGACGCTGACGTTCATCAACGGCCTGCTGCTGCGGTTCGCACACGGCGACCGGATCGTCGACACCCCCGAGCGGCTCGACGGGATCCTTTCGGCCATCGCGGCCGGCATTCTGCGCAGCCCCCACCGGGGCCGGCTGACCGAGTCCGCAGGACGGCGCCCGGTGCGGCGCGCCACGGCGACTGGGTGAGCACGGCATGGGGTCTTGCCAGACCATTCCCCGTATGGTTCTCTACGAGAATAGAGTTAAGCCACGCTGAGGGGCGGATTTCGACCCAGCCCATGCGCAAGTCGCAGCAAATGCAATTAAGCGGAGTGTATAAATTGCCCGATCCGGATCCGGCGCTGCCAGGTGGCGGGGATGCCCGGTAAAAGGCTCCCGTAGGAGGGATTTCGTGACGACGAGCACCGAGAGCCATGTGCGATTCGACCCGTACGACGTCGAGCTGATCGCCGACCCGTATCCGATGTTCGCGCGGCTGCGCGAAGAGGCGCCGCTTTACTACAACGCCGAATACGACTTTTTCGCGGTGAGCCGATATGCCGACGTGAACAAAGCGCTGGTCGACCACGCGACTTTCAGTTCCGCCCGGGGCGCCATTTTGGAATTGATCAAGGCGAACCTCGAGATTCCCTCGGGGATGCTCATCTTCGAAGACCCGCCGATTCACGACGTGCACCGCAAGCTGTTGTCGCGGATGTTCACCCCACGACGGATCGCGGCGCTCGAGCCGATGATCCGCGACTACTGCGCCCAACTGCTGGACCCGCTGATCGGCTCGGGGCACTTCGACTTCGTCGCCGACCTCGGCGCACAGATGCCGATGAAGGTCATCAGCTCGCTGCTCGGCATCCCGGAGGACGACCAGGTGTACATCCGGGACCGCGGCAACGCGCAGCTGCGCACCGAGGCGGGCAAGCCGATGGCCGCGGCCGAGCACGGGCTGTCGGTGGGCGAGCAGTTCGAGGCCTACATCGACTGGCGCGCCGACCATCCGTCGGATGACATCATGACCGAGCTGCTCAACGTCGAATTCGTCGACGAGGCCGGCACCACGCGGCGGCTCACCCGCGACGAGATCCTGGTCTACCTCAACGTCGTGGCCGGCGCGGGCAACGAGACCACGACCAGGCTGATCGGTTGGGCCGGAAAGGTTCTCGCCGAGCACCCCGACCAGCGTCGCGACCTTGCCGCGCATCCCGAGCTGATCCCGCAGGCGATCGAGGAGTTGCTGCGCTACGAGCCGCCCGCCCCCCACGTTTCGCGGTATGTGACCCGCGACGTCGAGCTCTATGGCCGGACGGTGCCCGAGGGCAGTGTCCTGATGATGCTCATCGGTGCGGCCTGCCGCGACGAACGCCAATTCGGGCCCGACGCCGGCGAATTCAACATCCACCGGACCGTCCGCCCCCACCTCACCTTCAGTGTGGGCACCCACTTCTGCCTGGGATCGGCGCTCGCGCGCCTGGAGGGCCGGGTCGCGTTGGAGGAGATCTTGAAGCGATTCCCGGAGTGGGAGATCGACCTGGCCAATGCCACGCTGAGCCCGACGTCGACGGTGCGCGGCTGGGAGTGCATGCCTGCCCTGGTGCCCAGATGACCGGCCGCGTCGAGGGCAAGGTCGCGTTCGTCAGCGGCGCCGCCCGGGGCCAGGGCCGCAGCCATGCGGTGCGCCTGGCGCAGGAGGGCGCCGACATCATCGCGATCGACGTCTGCGGGCCGATCGAAAACCTGGCCTATCCCCACTCGACGCCGCAAGACCTGGCCGAGACGGCCGACTTGGTGAAAGCCCAGGACCGTCGCGTCGTCACCGCGCAGGTGGACGTCCGCGACTACGAGGGGCTCAAATCCGCGGTGGACGGGGGTGTGGAACAGCTCGGGCGGCTCGACATCATCGTCGCGAACGCGGGCGTGGGCACCGACGGCAGGAAGCTGCACAAGATTCGGGAGAACGTCTGGCAGGACATGATCGACATCAACCTGACCGGCGTCTGGCACACGGTCAAAGCCGGCGTCCCGCACGTACTCGCGGGCGGCCGGGGCGGATCGATCGTGCTGACCAGCTCGGTCGGCGGGCTCAAGGCCTATCCGAACACCGGCCACTACGTCGCGGCCAAACACGGCGTCATCGGCCTGATGCGTGCCTTCGCCGTGGAGCTGGGCCCGCACATGATCCGCGTCAACGCGGTGCTACCCAGCCAGGTCAGCACCACAATGGTGATGAACGACAATACGTTTCGACTGTTCCGCCCCGACCTGGAAAACCCGGGACCGGACGCCTTCGCCCCCATTTCCCAGATGATGCACACCCTGCCCGTGCCGTGGATGGAACCCGCTGACATCAGCAACGCGGTCCTGTTCCTCGCCTCTGACGAATCGCGTTATGTCACCGGCGTTTCGCTTCCCGTCGACGCGGGCAGCTTGCTCAAATAGGCGCACGTTCAAGAGAAGGTGGAGAAGACCATGCCCGAGTACGACTACGAAGAAATGAAGAAGGAAGCCGAGCGGTTCATCAAGTTCGAGAAGGACAAGAAGAACCGGATCGCCTACATCACCTTCAACCGACCCGAGGAGTTGAACTCCACCACCCTGGGCATGCGGCAGAACTACGCCGACCTGATCCACAAGTGCAACGTCGACGACGACGTCAAGGTCGTCGTGATCCGCGGCGAGGGTGAGGATTTCGGGAGCGGTGGCGATCTGCCCGAACAGCGGGGAATGCTGGAGAACCCCGGGATGCCGCTGCTGCACGAGCTGGCGATCAACGACGACGACGTCAAGTACCCGCCCGGCGGGTCCTACCGCTACCTGTCGACGGTCACCGACTTCTACGCCAAGGCCCGCGCCGGAAACCGCCCGCTTCAGGAGCTGCGCAAGATCAGCATCATCGAGGCCAAGGGCTATTGCTACGGCTGGCATTTCTACCAGGCCGGCGACGCGGACCTGGTGGTGTCCTCCGACGACGCCCTGTTCGGGCACCCGGCCTTCCGCTCCGTGGGCTGGGGCCCGCGGCTGTGGTGGTGGGCCGAGACGATGGGCCTGCGCAAGTTCTCCGAAATGCTGTTCACCGGGCGCCCGTTCACCGCCAAAGAGATGTACGAATGCGGCTTCATCAACAGCGTGGTGCCCCGGGAGAAGCTGGAAGAAGAGACGCTGAAGTACGCGATGGCGTGTTCGCGCTCCCGGCCGACCGACACGGTCGCGGTGCAGAAGACCTTCCTGGAGCTCTACAAACAGCACAAAGGCGAATACTTCGGCAGCCTGCTCACCGGCATGGTCGAGGGCATGCTCCCGATGATCACCAACGACGCAGAAGAGGTCGACCTGACCGCGGGCACCTTCGAGAAGGGCCTGAACAATGTGGTCAAGGACAACGACCTGAACTTCCCGCCGGAGTGGCGGCTGAGCCGCTCCGGGCGCGCGAAGCCCTGACCCATTGGACGGGCTGGCATGTCGGCGCTGACGGGGTTCCGGGTCGTTGAGCTGGCCGGCTCCGTCGCGGGAGAGTACTGCGGAAAGCTGTTGGCGGACTTCGGCGCCGAGGTCACCAAGGTCGAGGCGCCGGGGTGCGGCAGCCCGACGCGGGCGATGGCACCCATCGTGGCCGACGGGTGTGACGGGAGCGGGCTGTTCGCGTACCTCAACACCAACAAACAGTCGGTCGTGCTGGATCTGGGTTCCGACGGCGACGTCGAGACCGTCCACCGGCTCATCGACAGCGCCGACGCGGTCATCAGCGACGGGGCCACCGACTGGTCGCAGCGCCATCCGGCCGTGGTGTTCTGCTCGATCACACCGTTCGGGCGCGACGCCCCCCGCGAGTTCGCCAATGCGAAGAGCATCAACGTTTTCCACGCCAGCGGCTGGGGCTACCACACACCCAGCCATGCCGACCCCGCCAGGCCGCCGCTGCAGGGGCCCGGCCGGTTCCTGGCCGACTACGAAGCGGGGCTGGAGGCCGCGCTCTGCGTGACGGCAGCACTGTTCGGGCGCCTGCACAGCGGTCACGGCGACTCCATCGACATCTCCGCGCACGGCGTGCTGGTTTCCCGCGCCGACTGCATCCTCGGCCGGTTCATCACGGGCGAGGTCATGGCCGAAGGCCACCGCGGCGATTACGACCAGGCCGGTCCGGCAGCGTTTTTCGCGTGCGCCGACGGGTTCGTGTACCTCTACATGACCAGCCGCGCCCACTGGCGGGGCCTCAAAGAGCTGATGGGTCAACCGGACTGGCTGGATGCGTTCGACGACGACTGGCTGGAGTTCTCCGTCACCGCGGAAAGGGTTGCCGCATTCCGGCGGGGCTTCGCGGCGTGGGTCCGCGACCGTGCCAAGGAGGCGACGTCCGAGGACGCTCAGCGCCTGGGCGTGCCGCTGGTTCCGGTGAACGGCGCCGCCGACCTGCACGAGTCGCCGCAATACCGCCACCGCGGCTTCTTCCAGCACGTCCGGCACCCGCTGCTCGGCGACGCCGCGTATCCCACGGTGCCGTACGCGTTCAGCGCTTCCCCGGCCCGGATCACCTCCGCCGCACCCATGCTCGGCCAGCACACCGGGCGGGTTCTGGAAGGCATCGGCTCGCCCCGCCCGCGGCCGCAGGTCGTTTCCGCGCAACTCAAGCCGCCCAGGGAATCGCGCGGTGGGCCGCTGGAAGGGGTCCGGGTCGTCGAGCTCACCAAGGTGTGGGCCGGCCCCTACGCGGGCAAGCTGCTGGCGATGCTGGGCGCCGAGGTCATCAAGATCGAGACGGCGGGCAGCCCGGAGGAGATGCGGGCCTACGGCGGCACCGACATCGACCACGCGCCCTACTTCCTGAGCATCAACCCCGAAATCCTCAGTGTGGATCTCGATATCAAGTCCACTGAGGGCATGGCGCGGTTGCGTGACCTCATCGCCCACAGCGACATCGTGATCAACAACCTGCGCCCAGGCGCGATGGAACGGCAGGGCCTGGGCTATGAACACCTGAGGAAGATCAAGGCGGACATCATCTCGGTGTCGATCAAGATGTGGGGCAACGACGGACCGCTGGGCCATCAAACCGGTTACGCGCCAAGCTTCGCCGCGCTGGCCGGGCTCGCGTCACTGGTCGGCTACCGGGGTGGGCCACCCTTGGGGACGAGCATGCGCTACGGCGATTCGACCGTCGGCGCGGCCGCCGCCTACGCCGCCGTGGTGGCGTTGCTGCATCGCGAACTCACCGGAGCCGGTCAGTTCGTCGACCTGTCGGCGGTGGAAACCCTGTCGACGATGATTGGCGACAGCCTGCTCCAGGAAGCGTTGACCGGGCGTCGCCTCGAGCCCAACGGTAACGACCACCCCGACCTGTGCCCGCATGGCTGCTATCCGTGCGCGGACGGCGCCTGGGTCGCGGTGGCCGTCGAGTGCGACGCGCAGTGGCGGGCCATGTGCGACGTGCTCGGTGCGGGACCGTTGGCCCGGGAGCCGCGCTGCGCCACCATGGCCGAGCGGCGGCGCCACGCCGCAACGCTCGCCGCCGACCTGGCGCAACTCACGGCACGCCACGATGCCGAGCACCTCGCGCATCGCCTGCGCGCGGCCGGGGTCCCGGCGGTCAAGAGCGCCACGGCCCTCGACGTGATCGGCGACCAACGACTCTGGGACCGCGAACTGTTCCGATTCGTCAGCGACCACCGTGAGGGCCAGCGGCCCATCGTCGGCCCGTCCTGGCGGATGGCGCGCGGTCAGGCGCGCATCGCCCGTGGCGCCCCGGATCTGGGCGAGGACTCCGAGTACGTCGTCCACGGGATACTGGGCGCATGACGGGGACGCTTGCACACACCGCGGCGCTGGTCACCGGCGCCAGCAGCGGTATCGGGGCCGCGACGGCCAAAGCACTGGCCGCCGAAGGCGCGGCGGTGGCCCTGCTCGCGCGCCGCGCCGAGCGGCTCGCCGATCTGAAAGCCGAGATCGAGTCCGCCGGTGGCACGGCGCTGGCCGTGCCGGCCGACGTCACCGACGCCGAGCAGGTGTCGGAGGCTGTGCGGCGCGCCGTCGCGGAGTTCGGCCGGCTCGACACCGTGGTGAACAACGCGGGACTCATGCAATCCGGACCAGCGGTTGAGGCCTCGCTGCGGGATTGGGACGCGATGGTGACGGTCAACGTGCAGGGCGTGCTGTATGTCACCCGTGCGGCGCTGCCGCACCTGATCGACGCCGCCGCCGACTCGCCGCGTGGCGTCGCCGATCTGGTCACCATCAGTTCCACCGCCGGGTGGGTGGCCCGGCCCAACACGGCCGTCTACTCGCTGACCAAATTCGGGGTCAACGCGTTCAGCGAGGGCGTTCGCCAGGAGGTGCTCGGGAAGCGGGTCCGCGTCGGCGTGGTGGGCCCCGGAACCGTCGACACCGAGATCTTCAGCCACCTCGCCGAGTCGTCGCGGGAAGCGGTCGAGCGCCAGACCGCCGGCATGGTCAAGCTGCGCCCGGAAGACATCGCCGACGCGGTGCTGTTCATGGTGACCCGCGACCGTCGGGTGGCCGTCAACCACATGCTGGTGCGCGCGGCCGAACAAACCTGGTAATCAATTGAGTTCGCATTGGGCCGTCGGCGACCGTTATGGGCTGGCGTTCCCCGCCGACGCGGCGGCGCTGCACAGCGGCGGTGCGCGCTTTCTCACCGAGGCCTTACTCGCATCCGGAGCATTGCGGGACAACAGCGTTACTCGGGTGACCGGGTTCCGTGAGGTCGCCGGCGGCAGCACCGGGCGCAAGGTCGCTCTCACAGTCGAATACGCCGGACCCGCACCCGGTCTGCCCACGGACTTGTTCGTCAAGTTCTCGCGCGACTTTGACGACCCGGCGCGGGACCGCGGAAAGGCGCAGATGGAGCCGGAGGTGCGGTTCGCGGCGCTGTCCCGCGCGCAGGGGTTTCCCATCGCGGTACCGAAGCCGCAATTCGCCGACTACCACGGCGAGACCGGCACCGGGATCCTGATCACCGAACGGATCCGTTTCGGCCAGAACGGAATCGAACCGCAGTATCACAAGTGCCTCGACTACGAGATGCAGCAGCCCGTGGAGCATTACCGCGCGCTGCTCACCGCGCTGGCCCGGCTTGCCGGCACCCACCGGTCCGGGAGGTTGCCGGAGTTGACCGCGGCGTTCCCGTTGGACGTGGCGGCCGCGACGGTGGGGGAGCGTGCGCCGCTGTCGACGGACAAGCTGGTTCGCCGAGTGGACCAACTGGCCGCGTTCACCCAGGCTCATGACGGATTGCTGCCAGGCGGTTCGCCGGCGTTGATGGCCCGCCTGCGTGCAGAAGTGCCGCGGCTCGCGCACCACGAGCACGCGATCACCGGCCTCCTGGCCGAAGACTCCGACTATGTCGCGCTGTGCCATTGGAACGCCAACATCGACAACGCGTGGTTCTGGCGCGACACCGGCGGCGCTCTGTGCTGCGGCCTGATGGACTGGGGGTGCGTCGGCCAGATGAACCTGGGCATGGCGATCTGGGGCGCCATGTCGGGCGCCGAGACCGATTTGTGGGACGCCCATCTCGATGAATTGCTGCAGCTGTTTGCGACCGAGTTCCATCGTTACGGCGGGCCGAAACTCGATCCGGTTCGGTTGCGCCGGGACACCTTGCTTTACGCGGCGGCAATGGGGGTCACCTGGCTCCTGGGCGTGCCCGCGATGATCCGCAAGCGGTTCGAGGCCATCCCAGACAGCCGCACGCACCCGCTCATTCGCGACGACGAGAGCGTGCGAGCGCCGCTGCAGATGCTGTCGAATCTGCTGTTCCTGTGGGACCGGCATGGTGTTGGCGAGCTGCTGGACGCCGCTTTGACGGAGTGGCCCCGCTGAGCTAAGCCGCGTCGTCGTCGTCGTCGTCATCGTCATCGTCGCGCAGCAGCTTCTCCGGATGGTGAAAAGTGTTGGTGCGTGGCCGGTCCCTGTCCAGGCGGGGCGGCGGTACCCATTCGGTGTCGCCCCTGGCGTTCTTGCGGGTTGTCCAACCGCCGGGTTTGAGCATGCGGTGGTGAGCGCCGCAGGCGAAGGTGAGGCCGTCAATGTCGGTGCGGCGGCACTTGACCCAGTCGGTGACGTGATGGACCTCGGAGAGATAGCCAGGCACGGTGCAGCCGGGTGCCGAGCAACCACGGTCCTTGGCATACAACATGATCCGCTGGCCGCGCGAGGCGAGCCGCTTGGTGTGGTACAGCGCCAACGCTTTGCCCTCGTCGAAGACGGCCAAGTAGTGACGCCTCTCTGTGTCAAGGGTGTTGGTTGTAGCGTGTGATTGCGGGCCCGGGAAGTGACTTGTCTGAAGTG
>NZ_LZKD01000125.1:0-11119 GCF_001668695.1 Mycobacterium sp. E2497 | reverse complement strand
GCGCGCCGGCGCAGTGGTTCGCCCGAACAGCACGCAAGCCGTTCACCATTCACGGCGAGACCATCCGGCCGGGGCAGCGTGTCATCACGCTGCTCGCCTCGGCCAACCGCGACGAACGCGAGTACCCCGAACCCGACGAATTCCTCTGGGACAGGCCCATCCGCCGCTCGCTTGCGTTCGGCCGCGGCCAACACTTCTGCATCGGCTACCACCTGGCCCGGCTGGAAGTCGCCGTGCTGCTGCAGGAGTGGCTGCGCAGGGTGCCCGATTTCGCGATCCAGTCCGACGCCGCCCGGCGGCTCCCCTCCAGCTTCCAATGGGGATGGAACACCATCCCGGTGGAGGTCTGACGTGTGGTCCTACCGGATCGTCGCCCCCTACATGTTCGAGCGGACAACGATTCCCGAGAAGACACCCGAGTGCCTCGCCGACGGCGAGGTGCTGCTGCGATTCGCGGCGGCCGGCGTCTGCGGCAGCGACCTGCCGGCCTTCCACGGCGCCCGCGGCCGGCTTCCGGGCGACGACGGCGCCAACGCGGCCGAGAAGGACGGCTTCCCGATCCATGAGGTCGCCGGCGAGGTGATCGCCAGCCGGCACGCCGACCACCGTCCCGGTGACCGTGTGGTGGGCTGGGCTTCCGGGTTCGACGGCATGATGGAACGCGTGATCAGTGACGGCGACGGGCTGGCGCCCTACGACCCGGCGCTGACCCCGGCGCAGGCGGTCGGCCTGCAACCGCTGGCATGCGTCCTGTACGCCCTCGAGCAACTGCCGGACCTCGCCGGCAAACACGTCGTGATCATCGGCCAGGGCTCCATCGGCCTGCTGTTCTCCTATGTCGCCAAGGCGGCCGGCGCGCGTCGCGTCACCGGCGTCGACCCCGTCGACCGGTCAAGTCTGGCAGCGGCATTCGGCGTCGACGACGCGGTGCGCGCCACCAGCGACCGCTGGGTGAGTCAGCTCGCGGCCTCCGACCGGGCCGACGTCGTGATCGAGGCCGTCGGTCACCAGGTGGCCACGCTGGGCCACGCCCTCACGGCCGCCGCGCCCGGCGGCACGGTCTTCTATTTCGGCGTCGCCGACGACGACGCCTATCCGATCAGCATGCGCACCATGCTGCGCAACAACCTGACGCTGAAATCCGGTGTCACACTGGACCGCCGGCGGATGCTGGAGCTCGCGGGGAAGTTCGCCGCCGAACATCCCGAACTGCTCGCCACCTACCTGACGCACACGTTCGGCGTCGACGACGTCCAGGCCGCCTTCGAGTTGGCCTGCCGCCCGGTCCCCGAGCGCGTCAAGATCGCGATCGCGCAATGACCGACGACTCGCGGAGCGCTTTGCGGCGGGCGCTGAACCGGGCCACCCCGATCTGGGGCGGCTGGATCACCGGGCCCACACTGCTCGGCCCCGAGGAATTCGCCTGCGCCGGTTACGATTACGTGGGTTTCGACGCCCAGCACGGCTACCTCGACGACGCCGACATCGCCGGCATGCTGCGCCAAACCGAACACCTGCCCATCGGCACCGTGGTGCGGCTGCCCAACGCCGACGCCGCGCCGATCGGGCGCGTGCTCGACGCCGGAGCCGACGCCGTCGTCATCGCCATGATCGAGTCGGCGGACCAGGCCGCCGCGGCGGTGGCCGCCACCCGCTACCAGCCCACGGGCATCCGCAGCTTCGGTCCGCTGCGCGCCGGCCTGGCGCGCGACACCGCCGCGCTCGAGTCGCGGGTCAGCGTGTTCGCGATGATCGAGACGTCCGCGGCGCTGTCCGGCCTCGACCAGATCTGCGCCGTCGACGGGCTCGCCGGGCTCTACGTCGGGCCCGCGGACCTGGCCCTCTCGCTGGGTGTGGGCGTGGACGGCGCGACCAGAGATCCTGCCGTCCTGGATGCCATCGTGCGAATCCAGCGGGCCGCCAACGAGGCCGGGCTGGTGACCGGCATTCACGCCGGGAACGGCACCACGGGGCGCGCCATGGCGAAGCTGGGGTTTTCCATGATCACCCTGACCGCCGAATCGCACGCGCTGCGGCGCGGGGCCGCCGAGCACCTGCGAGAGGCGACGGAACCATGAGCGCCGATCGACGCGTCGCACTGGTGACCGGCGCGGCCGGCGGCCAGGGCTGGGCCATCGCCAAACGCCTACGCGCCGAAGGCTATTCGGTGGCCGCCTGCGATCGGCGCGCGCACGAACTTACCGCCGCGGTCGACGAATTGGGCGACGAAGAGGTGATCGCGATCGAACTCGACGTCACCTCGGAGTCAGGGTGGCAGTCGGCCGTCGACACCGTGATCGACCGCTTCGGGGCGCTGACCACGCTGGTCAACGGCGCCGGCGTGCTGCACCGGGCATCGCTGGCCGACGAGACCACGGAGGGCTTCGAGAGTTCCTGGCGGGTCAACTGTTTCGGGGCCTTCCTGGGTATCCACGCGGCCCTGAATCACCTGCGCGCCGCGCAGCACGCCGCGATCGTCAACATCTGCAGCACCGGGGCCATCCGCCCGTTCCCGCACCACGCCGCCTACGGTTCGGCGAAGTGGGCCCTGCGCGGCCTGACCCAGAACGCGGCCGCGGAACTGGCGCCGCTGGGCATCCGGGTCAACGCCCTGTTCCCCGGGCCGGTCGCGACCCCGATGCTCGACGACGCCACTCAACTGCGGCTCGCCGCGTCGTCGGCGTTCGGGCGCATCGGCCGGCCGAGCGAGATCGCCGACGCCGTGGCGTTCCTGGTCTCCGAGCAAGCGTCGTTCATCACCGGCTCGGAACTGGTGGTCGACGGCGGCCAATGCGTGCAGATCCGGTGACGGCCCCCACAATGGCGATCCTCGGCGCGGGACCTTCGCCCCTACTCTGAGCGCGCGGGCCCTCGGCAGAATGTGTTGCCATGAAGATCACCGGCCTCGAGGTCGTGCCGTTCGAGTCGTTCGTCGATCGAATCTCGTTCGGCCAGCTGATGACCGACTACCGCGTGGTGCAGACCGTGACCAAGGTGCTGACCGACGAGGGGATCGAGGGCTACTACTTCGGCGGCCACTTCCATGGCGACCAGGACGGCCTGCTGCCCGGGGATCAGGCGATCATCACCCAATTTCTGAGCCCGCTGCTGGCCGGCCATGACCCGTTCGACCGAGCGGAGATCTGGCGGCAACTGTGGGCGGCGAAACTTCCCGAAAACGTTTGCAGCGCCATCGATCTCACGCTGTGGGACCTGGCCGGCCGGGTGGCCGGGCTGCCGGTGCACAAATTGCTGGGCGGTGCTCGGGACCGGGTCAAGGCCTACGCCAGCAGCTTCAACAACCTCGGATCTCCCGACGCATACGCCGCCCACGCCGTCGAATGCAAGCGGCAGGGCTACGCCGCCTACAAGATTCACCCCTACCACTACTGGAACCCCGCGACGGGCGAGCCCGCCCTGCCGCGGCCCTCCTATGTGGACTGGGACATCCGGGTGTGCCGCGAGGTCCGGGCCGCGGTGGGCGACGAGATGGTGCTGATGTTCGACCCCTGGGGCACCTACCACACGTACGAGGACGCGCTGCGCGTCGGCCGCGAACTCGAGCGGCTGGGCTTCTACTGGTACGAGCACCCGATGCCGGAATACCGCGTCGAGGCCTACCGGCGGCTGGGCGACGAACTCGACATCCCGATCTGCTCTCCCGAGATCGCCGAGGGCGGCATCTACACCCGGGCCGACTGGATCCTGCGCGGCGCCTCCGACATCAGCCGCATCGACGTCCTGCGCGGTGGAATCACCGGCGTGATGAAGCTGGCCGGAATGTGCGAGGCCGTCGGCATGCGGTGCGAACTACACATGAGCGGCTTCGGCAACCTGCAGGTCCTCGGCGCCACCAGCGAAGACGTCTGCGAATACTACGAGCGCGGCCTGCTCGGGCCGGGGGCCCGCTACGACACCGCGCCCCCGTACCTCAAGGCGCCGTGCGACCCGCTCACGTCGGACGGATTCGTCGAGATACCGTCGGCGCCCGGGCTCGGCTACGACATCCGCTGGGACTACATCGAAGCTCACCGCCTCCCGGATGAGGTGGTGGAACCCGTGGCGCCGCTGCACCCGAGATAATGGCCGGATGGCGTGCTGCGATTACCCGACTCCCTCAGCAGGCTGCGATGGGGCCTTCACTGTCGACGCGTCACGGGTGACGTTCGGGCGCGGCTGCCTCGCGGAGGTGGGTGACCGCGCCGCCGCGCACGGAGTGCGGCGGGTGGCGCTGTTCTCCGACGCCGGTGTGGCCGCGCTGCCGGTCTTCGCCAAGACGCGCGACTCGCTCGCCGCCGCCGGACTGGACGTGGTCACCTACACCGACGTCCACGTCGAGCCCACCGACGCGTCCTTCCGGGACGCGGCGGATTTCGCCCGGGAGCTCGAGCCGGACGGCTACGTGTCGCTGGGCGGCGGCTCGGTGATCGACACGTGCAAGGCCGCCAATCTGTATGCGACCTATCCCGCCGACTTCCTGACCTACGTCAACGCGCCCGTCGGTGACGGCAAACCCGTCCCGGGTCCGCTCAGGCCGCACATCGCGTGCCCCACCACGGCCGGCACCGGCAGCGAGGTGACCGGCATCGCGATATTCGATCTGGTGTCGCTCTCGGCGAAGACCGGCATCGCCTCTCCCGCGTTGCGTCCCACGCAGGCGCTCGTCGACCCCGACTGCACGGCGAGCCTGCCGGCCGAGGTCGTCGCCTCGGCGGGCCTGGACGTGCTGTCTCACGCGTTGGAGTCCTACACCGCGCGACCCTACGTCCGGCGTCCCGCACCCGAGCGGCCCAGCCTGCGGCCCATGAGCCAGGGCGCCAATCCCTGGAGCGATCTCGGTTGCCGCGAGGCGTTGGGCGTGCTGGGGCGGTTCTTGGAGCGTGCGGTACACGACCCCGCCGACAGTGAGGCACGCGAGCAGATGATGTGGGCCGCAACGCTTGCGGGCATCGCGTTCGGCAACGCGGGCGTCCACGCGCCGCACGGGATGGCCTATGCGGTGGCGGGGCTGGTGCAGGGCTTCCGTCCGACGGGCTACCCGGGCGACGAGCCGCTCGTGCCGCACGGCATGGCAGTCATCCTCAATGCGCCGTCGTCGTTCCGCTTCACCGCCGAAGTCAGCCCGGAGCGGCACCTCGAGGGTGCCAGGCTGCTCGGCGCCGACACCCGCGGTTCCGGCCCCGAGGATGCGGGCGAGGTGCTCGCCGCCGAACTCATCCGCATCATGCGGGCGGTCGGCATGCCCAACGGCCTTGGCGGGGTGGGTTACACCGAAGACGACGTGGTGGCGCTGACCGAGGGCGCCCACCCTCAGCAGCGCCTCCTGCAGAACGCCCCGAGGGAGATGAGCAAACCGGTTCTGGCGGAGCTGTTCCGGCAGGCGATGCGGTACTGGTAGACCATGACTTCAGCTCCCGCGGTCCCGACCCCGCCCGACGGGCTTACCAGCGACGACTTCCCGGTGCGCTGGCCGGTGGGTACCCGGTGGGCCGACAACGACATGTTCGGCCACCTCAATAACGCCGTGTACTACCAGTTGTTCGACACCGCGATCAATGCGTGGATCAACACCGGCACCGGGCTGGACCCGCTCACCACGCCGGCACTGGGCATCGTCGCCGAATCCGGCTGCCGGTACTTCTCGGAGCTGCATTTCCCCGAAAGCCTCGCCGTGGGCGTGGCGGTGACCCGGCTGGGCCGCAGCAGCGTCACCTACCGCCTCGGCGTGTTCCGGGCGGCCCAGGGCGAGCGGGCGCAGCCGATCACCGCGCTGGGCCACTGGGTGCACGTCTACGTCGACCGGGTCAGCCGCAAGCCGGTGCCGATTCCCGATGCCGTCCGCACCTTGCTGTCGACGGCGGTCGTCGACCGGTAGGCCGAGATCGCCCGTCGCAGCGGCTCTTTCGCGCCCCCGGCTATGCTTCGCCAATGCCAGTTATGAGCAAGACCGTCGAGGTCCGCGCCGACGCCACCAGGATCATGGCGATCGTCGCCGACTTCGAGGCCTACCCGCAGTGGAACGAGGAGATCAAGGGCCTGTGGGTGCTCGCCCGCTACGACGACGGGCGCCCCAGCCAGCTGCGGCTCGACACCGACTACCAAGGCATGCAGGGCATGTTCATCCAGGCCGTCTACTACCCGGGGGAGAACCAGATCCAGACCGTGCTGCAGCAGGGGGACCTCTTCACCAAACAGGAGCAGCTGGTCAGCGTGGTGGAGCTGGGCGACTCGAGCCTGCTGACCGTGGACCTGGACGTCGAGACCTCGATGCCGGTGCCCGCGCCGATGGTCAAGCAGCTGCTCAACAACGTTTTGGACCACCTCGCCGAGAAGCTCAAGCAGCGCGCCGAGCAGCTGACCGCGGGCTAGGTCCGATGGCGGCGACCCGCTTCGGCCGCGCTCGCGATCGCTAGGGGCCGGTGCGGTCCCGCATCTCGGTCAGCCGGGCCGCCGCGTCGGTGAACTGCCAGACGGTGTGCTCGATCACCGCCGCGGCGTCCCGCCGCCGCAGCGCGGCGATCAGCTGCCGGTGATTCTCGACGGCGGCCGCACCCCACTGTTGATCGGCCGCATACACCAGCACCGGCATGTAGCGCGCGGCGTTGAGCAGGAACCAGGCCAGCTTGATCCGGCCGCTCGCCTGATTGAAGACCCGATGGAACGCGAACTCGATGCCCGCGATGGTCTCGGCGTCGCTTGACCCGACGGCCGCGGCGAGGGACTCGTTGATGCGCTCGAGCTCGCCGATCTCGGCGTCGGTGATGTGGTCGGTGGCGGCGGCCGCCAGCTCCCTGGCGATGGTGGCCTGCAACCAGAAGATGTCCTCGATGTCCTGGCGCGTCAGAGGAAGCACGACGTGACCGCGGTGCGGTTCGAGTTGCACCATGCCCTCGCCGCGCAGCTTCAGCAGGGCCTCGCGCACCGGCGTGACGCTGACGCCGAGCTCGGCCGCGGTCTCGTCCAGGCGGATGAAGGTGCCCGGCCGCAGGGTCCCGGACATGATCGCCGCCCGCAGGTGTCCCGCGACCTCGTCGGACAACTGGGCCCGGCGCAGTGGCCGTCGGCTCCTCAGTCGCGTGGATATCGGTGCGTTCACGGGGGCTGCCAGGGCTTTCGGGGCTTCGTGGAGGTCGGTCTGAAACTTTTGTCGGGGCTTGTCAGCAGGGCGTTAAGGCCATAATGTGACCCAGACAACACCATGTTTTATCAAATATCAACCTGGCGCAAGCGGTGCGCGAGTGAAGGGGAAGGGTTGACTTGACCGCGCAATTGGCGAGCCATTTGGCACAGGGAACCGAACAGCCGTATCTGGCCAGGCGACAGAACTGGGTGACCCAGCTCGAGCGGCACGCCCTGATGCAGCCCGGCGCGACGGCGTTGCGGTTCCTCGGGAAAACCGTCACGTGGGGGGAACTGCGGGACCGGGTGGCGGCGCTGGCCGATGCGTTGAGCCGTCGGGGAGTAGGCTTCGGCGATCGCGTCATGGTCCTGATGCTCAACCGCACCGAATTCGTCGAGTCGGTGCTGGCGGCCAACATGCTCGGCGCCATCGCCGTCCCCCTGAACTTCCGGCTCACCGCCGCCGAGATCGCCTTCCTGGTTCAGGATTGCCAGGCGCGCGTCATGATCACCGAGTCGGTGCTCGCCCCGGTGGCCACCGGGGTCCGCGACGTCGAGCCCCTGCTGGGCACGATCGTCGTGGCCGGCGGCCCGACCGACGGCAGCGTGCTGGGCTACGACGACCTGATCGACGAGCCCGGGCCCTCGCACCGGCCCGTCGACATCCCGAACGATTCGCCGGCGCTGATCATGTACACCTCGGGCACCACGGGCCGCCCGAAGGGCGCCGTGCTGACCCACACCAACCTAACCGGCCAAACGATGGCCGGGCTGTACACCAACGGCGCCGACATCAACAGCGACGTCGGGTTCGTCGGCGTCCCGTTCTTCCACATCGCGGGCATCGGCAACATGCTGACCGGGATGCTGCTCGGCACGCCGACGGTGATCTACCCGCTCGGCGCGTTCGACCCGGGGCAGCTGCTCGACGTGCTGGCCGAGGAGAAGGTCACCGGGCTCTTCCTGGTGCCCGCGCAGTGGCAGGCCGTCTGCGCCGAGCAGCAGGCGCGCCCGCGCGACCTGAGGCTGCGGGTGATGTCGTGGGGGGCCGCGCCGGCGCCCGACGCGCTGCTGCGCGAGATGTCAGCGACGTTCCCCGGAACCCAGATCCTCGCCGCGTTCGGCCAGACCGAGATGTCGCCGGTCACGTGCATGCTGCTGGGCGAGGACGCGATCCGCAAACGTGGATCGGTCGGCAAGGTGATCCCGACCGTGGCCGCCCGCGTGGTCGACGAGAACATGAACGACGTGCCGGTCGGCGAGGTCGGCGAAATCGTTTACCGCGCACCAACTTTGATGAGCGGCTACTGGAACAACCCGCAGGCCACCGCGGAGGCGTTCGCCGGCGGCTGGTTCCATTCCGGAGACCTCGTCCGGATGGACTCCGAAGGCTACGTGTGGGTGGTGGACCGCAAGAAGGACATGATCATCTCGGGTGGCGAGAACATCTACTGCGCCGAGGTGGAAAACGTGCTGGCCAGCCATCCGAACATTGTCGAAGTCGCAGTGATCGGGCGTTCCCACGACAAGTGGGGCGAGGTGCCGATCGCGGTGGCCGCCGTCGCCGGCGACTCGCTCCTGCTCGACGAGTTGGAAGAATTCCTGACCGAGCGGCTGGCGCGGTACAAGCATCCCAAGGCGCTCGAGATCGTGGACGCGCTGCCGCGCAACCCCGCCGGCAAGGTCCTCAAGACTGAGCTACGGATTCGTTACGGGTCCGCAAATATCGACGAAAATCGTTCCACCACAAAAGGTTTCACTGCCAGAGAGGAAAGCTGACGGAAACTGTAACGTTTGCCCGTTGTTGACGAAGGGTTAATTGTGCAGATGCAGTTCACACGTGCATGGCCATCGGGTACATTCCTGTGGTCTCCGTTACTACTTGCCAGTAGGGAGCCGATGGTCACACACGGTGGTTGGGGCGAGGCGGGGGCAGCCCTCGACCGCGAAGCGGCAAGGGGGCGAGGCGTGCGACACGACCCGCCGTGGCGCCGGGAGGCGCGCGGTACCAGCTGGAGGGGGCAGCGGTGACTTCAACGTCGGCTAGTCGGCAGGGCCCCTATTTGGTGGGTTACCTGCGCGACCAGCTGCAGACACCGCTGACGCTCATCGGCGGGTTTTTCCGGATGTGCGTGCTGACCGGACGGGCGCTGTTCCGCTGGCCGTTCCAGTGGCGCGAGTTCGTCCTGCAGTGCTGGTTCATCATGCGGGTGGCATTTCTGCCGACCATCATGGTGTCGATCCCGCTGACCGTCCTGTTGATCTTCACACTCAACGTGCTGCTGGCGCAGTTCGGCGCCGCCGACCTCTCGGGCGCGGGCGCGGCGATCGGTGCCGTTACCCAGCTCGGTCCGCTCACCACGGTGCTGGTGGTGGCCGGCGCCGGTTCGACGGCGATCTGCGCGGATCTGGGTGCGCGCACCATCCGCGAGGAGATCGACGCGATGGAGGTGCTCGGCATCGACCCCATCCACCGGCTGGTCGTCCCCCGGGTGATCGCCGCGACGCTGGTCGCCACCTTGCTCAACGGCCTGGTGATCACCGTCGGCCTGGTCGGCGGCTACCTGTTCGGCGTCTATCTGCAAAACGTCTCGGGTGGCGCCTACCTGGCGACCCTGACCACCATCACCGGCCTGCCGGAGGTGGTCATCGCGACGGTCAAGGCAGCGATCTTCGGTCTGATCGCCGGGCTGGTCGGCTGCTACCGCGGGCTGACGGTGCGCGGCGGCTCCAAGGGCCTGGGCACCGCCGTCAACGAGACCGTCGTGCTCTGCGTCGTCGCGCTGTATGCGGTCAACGTGGTGCTGACGACCATCGGCGTGCGGTTCGGAACGGGCCACTGACATGTCGACCGCTGCCGTATTACGCTCCCGCTTCCCCCGGGCGGCCGAAAACCTCAACCGCTACGGCGGTGCCGCGGGGCGCGGCCTCGACGACATCGGCCAGATGGCCTGGTTCGGGGTGGTGGCCCTCGGGCACATCCCGCACGCGCTGCGCAACTACCGCAAGGAGACACTGCGGCTGGTCGCCCAGATCGGCATGGGCACCGGCGCGATGGCCGTCATCGGCGGCACCGTCGCGATCGTCGGCTTCGTCACCCTGTCAGGTAGCTCCCTGGTCGCCATCCAGGGTTTCGCCTCGCTGGGCAACATCGGCGTCGAGGCGTTCACCGGCTTCTTCGCCGCGCTGATCAACGTACGCATCGCCGCCCCGGTCGTCACCGGCATCGCGATGGCCGCCACCGTCGGCGCGGGCGCGACGGCCGAGTTGGGCGCCATGCGTATCAGCGAAGAGATCGACGCCCTGGAAGTCATGGGCATCAAGTCGATTTCGTTCTTGGCGACCACCCGGATCATGGCCGGTCTGGTGGTCATCATTCCGCTTTACGCGCTCGCGATGATCATGTCTTTCCTGTCCCCGCAGATCACCACCACGGTGCTCTATGGGCAGTCCAACGGCACCTATGAGCACTACTTCCGGACGTTCCTGCGTCCCGACGACGTGTTCTGGTCGTTCCTCGAGGCCATCATCATCACGGCGGTCGTGATGATCACCCACTGCTTCTACGGCTACAACGCCGGCGGCGGGCCCGTCGGCGTCGGCGAGGCCGTCGGCCGATCGATGCGTTTCTCGCTGGTGTCGGTGCAGGTCGTTGTTCTGGCTGCTGCGTTGGCGCTCTACGGCGTCAACCCCAACTTCGCGCTCACGGTGTAGCCGCCATGACATCGCCAGTGAAGGTCAACGCCCCCCGGAAGCCGCCGTACAAGCTGGCCGGCGCCGCGGCGCTGATCATCGCCCTGGTGGCGCTGGCCCTGGTCTACGGGCAGTTCCGGGGGAACTTCACGCCCAAGACCGAGTTGACGATGTTGGCGTCGCGGGCCGGGCTGGTGATGGATCCGGGTTCGAAGGTCACCTACAACGGGGTGGAGATCGGCCGGGTGGGCAACATCGCCGAGACGGTGCGCGATGGCAAGCCGGCCGCCAAGTTCACCCTGGAGGT
>NZ_LZKD01000124.1:0-41687 GCF_001668695.1 Mycobacterium sp. E2497 | reverse complement strand
GCCCCGGGTAGCCCCGGCCGTGACCGATCACCTGATCGTCACCCCGCGCCTGCGCACCCACGCCAGCGCGGCGACCGTTCCGGCGACCCAGATGGCCACGGCGATGGCCAGGTGCACGAAGCTCTTGGTGTCGCGCCCGAACACCGGCCAGATCAACGACGGCACCTGGGTCCAGAGCACTTTGTGCTCAACCCCGTTCATCGGGTCGGCGACGTAGTACACCAGGTACGGCAGCGTCAGGGCCGCCAGCCAGCCGCCGATGCGGCGCCGGTCGCCGCGCTGGCGCCACCGCCGGATCAGCGGCTCGACGCCGACCGGGTGCAGCACCGAGATGAGGTTGCCCAACCCGAGCCAGGACAGGATGGGCACTGCAACGGTGGGGATCGTGATCCCCAGCCGTGCCGGTGTTTCCAGGTAGAGCGTCAACACCATCGCGGTCACCAAGGTGGGCAGCCCCACGATGGCGAGCAGGGCAAGGTTCTTGACCAGCAGGATCCGCCCGACGGGCACGCCGTCGGCCAGGGCCTGCCGGACGCGGTAGTGATCGGCGCCGAGCAGGTTGGTGGTGGTGACGTCGGCCAGCACCCACGACGAGAAGTAGGTGCCCACCAGGATGACCCAGTCGGTGTGGTGGAGGCCGATCGTCAGCGGCTGCACCAGCAGCCACGCCGCGGCGAACACGACGTTGGCGACCACGCCCATCAACCAGGTTCGGGGCGGCGTGAAGGCCCACCGGATCTCCGCCGCCACCGCCGCCCGCAAGCCCGGCGTCTGCAAGCCCCCGGCGGCCCGCCGCGCGGCGGCCGGGCGGGGGGCGGACGCGCGCACGGCGGCGCGCAGCGCGGCACGCGCGCGCGGGTGCATCGACGACGGCAAGTCGGTCATGCGTTCGGCGTGACCACTCCTGGGCGAGGTGATCAAGTGGTGTGCTCCTGGCAATCGGTCGAGCGGCGGGCGGGCCCGAAGTCCATCCCAGGCAGGATAACGGCATGAACCGCAAGCGCGTCGTCATTGCCGGGCTCGGAGATGCGGGTGTCTTGGCCGCGATCCGGCTCTCCGGGTACGCCGATGTCGTCGGCATTTCCGTCAAGCCCGCGCTGGTCAGCGGTCAGGAACTCGGCGTCCGGCTGTCCCGCCCGCACGACTGGGCTCGCGACTACTGGATTCCGTTCGACCGGTTCCGGCGCCTGGACCGGGTGCGGACGGTGCAGGCGGAGCTTAACGGGGTGGACCTGGCCGCCCGCACCGTCTTTGGCAAACGCGCCGACGGCTCGACCCTGGCCGAGGAGTACGACGCGTTGATCATCTCGACCGGGGTGAGCAACGGCTTCTGGCGCCGCCCGACGCTGCAGTCGGCCGCCGAGGTCGGCGCGGAGCTGCGCATCGCGCATGACCGGCTGGCGGCCGCCGGTTCGATCATCGTCGTGGGCGGCGGCGCGGCCGCGGTGAGCAGCGCGCTCAACATGGCCACCACCTGGCCGGGCAAGCGGATCGACCTGTACTTCCCCGGGGAAGGCGCGCTGGAGGGGCACCATCCCCGGATTTGGCGCCGGCTTCGCGGACGGCTCGGCGGCCTGGGCGTGGGCATCCATCCGGGGCACCGCGCGGTACTGCCCGACGGGTTCGCGGGCGACGAGATCACCGGCGAACCGGTGCGCTGGATCACCGGGCAGCCCCCGGCGTGCGCCGACGCGGTGCTGTGGGCGATCGGGCGGGTGCGGCCCAACACCGGTTGGCTGCCGCCTGACCTGCTCGACGAGCGCGGCTTCGTGCGCGTGACGCCGGAGCTGCGAGTGCCCGGTCACCGAGGCGTCTTCGCGGTCGGCGACGTCGCGGCGACCGATCCTCTGCGCAGCTCGGCCCGCAACCGCGGCGACGCGCTGGTGGCCCGCAACGTGCGCGCCGAGCTCAGCGGCGGGCGGCTGGGGGCCTACCGGGCGCCGGCGCGGCGATGGGGCTCGCTGGTGGGGATACAACCCGACGGGTTGGAGGTCTTTCTGCCCACCGGCCACGCGTTCCGGTTCCCGTCGTGGTCGGTCGAGCGCGTCGTGATGCCGTGGATCGTGAGGTGGGGCATGTATCGCGGTGTGCGGGAGAACAATCCGCTGGCGTGAGGAGTGGCCGGATCAGCCGCCGTTGAGCAGCAGCATGAGCCCGTAGTCCATGTGGATCTGCTGGTGGCAATGCAGCAGTGACGGGCCGGGCTGGTCGGCGACGAAGTCGACGTCCATGCTCTGGTAGCCGCCGAGCATCGCGACGTCCTTGCGCACGCCGGCCGTTGGCGTGCCGGCGATTCGGGTGATCTCGAACGTGTGCCGGTGCAGGTGCATGGGGTGCATGTCGTCGCTGGCATTGCGGAAGCGCAGCCGGTAGCGCTTGCCGCGTTGCACGTCGAGCACCGGCCGATTGGTGTCCATGGAAAACGGCGTGCCGTTGAAGGTCCAGACGTTGAACCCGTTGTCGGCGGCATTGCGCTTCTCGATCAGCAGCTCGATCGTGCGCTCGGGCGGCGGGAGGGGGGCGGGTTGCGCGAACAGCCGGTAATCCCACTTGAACGACGGCGGCGGCGCCCACTGCGGATCCCCGCCCCGCCCGGCATATTCCACGACGACGCCCATCCCGTGGTTTCGGTCGTCGTCGGACACGTCCCCCAGCACCCACACGCCCGGGTTAGTCATGGCGACCAGGGCCGAAATCCGTTCGGCCGCACCGAGCCACAGCACCGGCACCGACGCGGCGTTGGGTACCGGGTTTCCGTCCAGCGCGACCACGGTGAAAGTGTGGCCCGGCAGCGCCAGGCTCCGGGTTTCCGTGGCGCTGCCGTTCAGCACGTGCAGCAGCACCCGCTGACCGGTGCGCACCCGGATCGGCTCGCCGTGGCCCAGCATCCGCCCGTTGACGGCGAACGCCCCATAACCGACCTCGTAGCCACGCGGGTCGCCGCGGGCCAGCGACGCCGCCATCGACGACTCGCCTTTGTCTTTCAGGTCCGGCTCCTGGTCGCCGGCCAGGAAGTCGGCGGCCATGTCGCCCCCGCGGGTGAGACTGGGCTCGAATTCCTTGAGCGTCAGGAAGATCTCTTGGTCGTAGGCGCCGACGTTCTGCCGGGGCTCGATGTAGACGGGGCCGACCAGACCGCTGTATTGGCCGCGGGACAGGTCGGCGCGCGGCACCACGTGGGTGTGGTAGAAGCGGAAACCCGCCGGGCCCGGCACGAAGGAAACCCGCCGCGTGCCGTGTGCGGGGATGTAGGGCGTTCCCTCCTCGGCGGAGCCGTCGACGTCGACGCCGACGTGCTGGCCGTGCCAGTGCAACTGCTCGGGTGAATCCGTGTCGTTGAAGATCTCCACCGTGGTTCGACGGCCCTCGGTGAACCGCAGCAGCGGGCCCGGGAACTGGCCGTTGTAGGTCACGGTCGACACGACGTGACCCGGGGCCAATTCCACGGCGGCGGTGCCGATCCGCAGGGTGTAATCGGGCTTGCCGCCGGGCGGTACGGGCGGCGCGCACGCCGCCACGGCGCCGGTGCTTCCGCTTGCGGCCAGCGCGGCCAGGCCGCCCCACTTCAAGAAGTCACGCCGATCGAGGGGCACGGTGATCACCTTGGCGGAGAAGCGTCGAGGGCGGGCAGCAGGAATGCGATGCGGTCGTCCAATTCGCTTGCCACCCGGTCGAATTCCGGGTACCCAGCGCCGTCGGCCGAGGGGTCGGGCAGGCTCCAGTGCGTCGTCGTGTCCAGGCCATGGTCGTGCGCGTACTCGCGGACCTTGTCGCAGAGGGTGATCACGCAATCGAAGCTGCGCCGGGCGACCGCGGTCAACGGGCGGGGCCGGCGCCCGGCGAGGTCGATGCCGTACCTGTCACGCATGACGCGTACCGCGTTCGGGTGCAGGTGCGGCTTGGGATGGCTGCCCGCGCTCGCGGCGCGAATGCGGCCCTGCCCTCGCCTCTCGAGCAGCGCTTCGGCCATGGGTGAGCGCGCGCTGTTGCCGGTGCACAGGAACAGCACCGACCGTCCCGCCGGCGGGGCGAGCGGCGCGGCCGCCAGGGCGGGATGCAGCGCCGCGGCCGCGTCGCGGAACGCCCCCGCGCACCCTGCCAGGTTCAGGCGGTAGTAGGTGTCTCGGCCGTCGAAACTGCTGCGCCGCGCGTCGACCAGGCCGGCCGAGCGCAGTAGCCGCAGGTGATACGAGACGAGGTTTTGCGGCTCGCCCACGGCGGCGGCCAATTCCCGCACCCGGTGGTCGCCGCCCGCGAGTTCGGTCAGCAGCGCCCAGCGCACCGGGTGCGACGCCATCTGCATCAGCTGGGGAACCACAGCCCGATCGGTCGCCGGCACCCCTCGGACAATACATCAAGTTGATTTGATAGGTTAGACGCTGCGTGCGCGGGGAGGAGACCGATTGGGCGACAACGACACCGGCGAGCTTCGCCGAAGCCTGGGTGTGTTCGACGCGGTAGTGATCGGGCTGGGGTCCATGGTCGGCGCCGGGATCTTCGCCGCTCTCGGCCCGGCCGCCCGCGCCGCGGGATCCGGCCTGCTGCTGGGCCTGGCGTTGGCGGCGTTGGTGGCCTATTGCAACGCCACCTCCTCGGCCCGGCTGGCCGCTCGCTACCCCGCCTCCGGCGGCACTTACGTGTACGGCCGCGAGCGGTTGGGCGACTTCTGGGGATATCTGGCGGGTTGGGGTTTTGTCGTCGGCAAGACCGCCTCGTGCGCGGCGATGGCCCTGACCGTCGGCTCTTACGCGTGGCCGTCGCAGGCGCACGCGGTGGCGGTCGCCTCGGTGGTCGCGCTGACGGCGGTGAACTATGCCGGGGTGCAGAAGTCGGCGTGGCTGACTCGCGTCATCGTCGCGCTGGTGTTGGCCGTGCTGGCCGCGGTGATCGTCGCCTCATTCGCGTCGGGAACGGCCGACGCCGAACAACTTCGCCCGTTCGGTACCACGATCGGTGGGGTGGTTCAGGCCGCCGGGCTGCTGTTCTTCGCCTTCGCCGGCTACGCGCGCATCGCGACCCTGGGCGAGGAGGTGCGCGACCCGGCGCACACCATTCCGCGGGCGATCCCGCTGGCGCTCGGCATCGCCCTGGCCGTCTACGCCCTGGTGGCGGTGGCCGCGGTCTCGATGCTGGGGCCCCGCCGGCTCGGCCAGGCGACGGCGCCACTGGTTGACACCGTGCGGGCGGCCGGGACCGGCTGGCTCGTTCCCGTCGTGCAGGTGGGCGCGGCGGTCGCGGCGCTGGGCTCGCTGCTGGCATTGATCCTCGGCGTCTCGCGCACCACCTTGGCCATGGCCCGCGACCACCACCTCCCCCACGGGCTGACCGCCGTGCACCCCAGTTTCCGGGTGCCGCACCGCGCCGAGTTGCTGATCGGCGCCGTCGTGGCGGTGTTGGCCGCCGCCGTCGACCTCAGGGGCGCGATCGGCTTCTCCTCGTTCGCCGTGTTGATCTATTACGCGGTCGCCAACGCCTCCGCGTTCACCCTCCGGCCGGACGAGGGCCGTCCGGTCCGCGCGATCCCCGCGATCGGGCTTCTCGGATGTGTCGTTCTGGCGTTCGCGATGCCGCTGTCGTCGGTGCTCTCCGGCCTCGTGGTGCTCGCCGTCGGCGTCGCCGCCTACGCGATTCGGCGGGCCTTAAGGGATTCCGATCACCAGGAGGCCGCACATGATTAGCCCCGGATCCCGACTCACACCGGTGCTCTCGACGCGCGCCCCGGCCGCGGTGGTGCTGATTCGTTTCTATGTGGGACTGGTGTTCGCTTGCGAGGGCGTTCTGAAGTTTCTTCGACCGGCCGCACTGGGCACCGGCAGGTTCGAGAAGGCGGGCATCCCGGCGCCTGCGTTCTTTGCCACCCTGGACGGAGCTTTCGAGATCGGCTGCGGCACGCTGATCCTCCTCGGGCTGCTGACCCGGCTGGCCACCGTGCCGATGATCGTCGACATGCTCGGGGCGTTGTTCATCACCAAGCTGCCCCTCTTCTGGTGCCAGGCCCCGCTCTTCGGCGGCGAACACGGGTGGTGGGACTTCATCCACGAATCCCGCGTCGACCTGGCCCAGCTGTGCGGCAGCCTGTTCCTGCTGTTCGCAGGGGCCGGCGCCCTGTCGCTGGACGCCCGGCTCGCCGGGTCGGCGCTGCGGTCGCCACCGACGGCCACGTGAGGTTGCGCGCTGATTCGAGAAGTGTTTATATAGAAGAATGTCGAATCAAGCGCAGACGTGCTGTGCGACGCTGGGGTCGGCCGCCATGGATGAGTCGCAGGCGTCCGAACTGGCGGGCATGTTCAAGGCGCTGGGCGATCCGGTACGCCTGAGGTTGTTGAGCCTGATCGCCAGCCACCCCGGCGGCGAGGCCTGCGTCTGCGAGATATCGGCGACCTTCGATCTGTCGCAGCCAACAATTTCCCATCACCTCAAGCTGCTGCGTTCAGCCGGGCTGCTGGACTGCGAGCGGCGCGGCACCTGGGTGTACTACTGGGTGATTCCCGCTGCGCTGCAGCGGCTTTCGTCGGTGCTGCGGCCATGACCGACACCCGCGCCCCGGCGCCCACCACGGCGGCGACCCGCCTCCCCACGCTGGACCGGCTGCTGCCGTTATGGATCGGCGCGGCGATGGCCGCCGGCCTGTTGCTCGGCCGAGTCGTTCCGGGCCTCGGTTCGGCCCTGAGCGCCGTTGCCATTCAGGGCATTTCGCTGCCGATCGCGCTCGGGCTGTTGGTCATGATGTATCCGGTGCTGGCCAAGGTCCGCTACGACCGGCTCGACGAGGTCACCGCCGACCGGAAGCTGATCGTGTCGTCCGTGTTGCTCAACTGGGTGGTCGGTCCCGCGGTGATGTTCACGTTGGCCTGGTCCCTGCTGGGCGACCTGCCCGAGTACCGCACCGGCTTGATCATCGTCGGGCTGGCCCGCTGCATCGCCATGGTCATCATCTGGAATGACCTCGCCTGCGGGGACCGCGAGGCCGCCGCCGTGCTGGTCGCGCTGAATTCGCTGTTCCAGGTGGTCATGTTCGCCGCGCTGGGCTGGTTCTACCTGTCGGTGCTGCCCGGCTGGCTGGGCCTGCCCCAAACCGGCATCCACGTCTCGCCCTGGCAGATCGCCAAGGCCGTGCTCATCTTCCTCGGCATCCCGCTGCTGGCCGGATACCTCTCGCGCCGGCTGGGCGAACGATTCCGGGGCCGCGACTGGTATGAGACGCGGTTCCTCCCCCGCATCGGGCCTTGGGCCCTGTACGGGCTGCTGTTCACCATCGTGATCCTGTTCGCCCTGCAGGGCCACGAGATCACTTCCCGGCCATGGGACGTGGCCCGGATCGCCATCCCGCTGCTGGCCTACTTCGCGATCATGTGGGCGGGCGGGTATGCTCTGGGACTCCTGTTGCGCCTCGGCTACGCCCGCACGACCACCCTGGCGTTCACCGCCGCCGGCAACAACTTCGAACTGGCCATCGCGGTGGCCATCGCGACCTACGGCGTCACGTCCGGGCAGGCCCTCGCCGGGGTGGTCGGCCCGCTGATCGAGGTGCCCGTCCTGGTCGGGCTGGTCTACGTTTCGCTCGCGCTGCGCCCCCGGCTGTTCCGGGCCGATTCAACCCAAGGAGCCCCCGATGACCGGTAAGCCCAGCGTCCTATTCGTCTGCGTGCACAACGCCGGCCGCTCACAGATGGCCGCCGCCCTGCTGAGCCAGATGTCCGACGGTCGCATCGAAGTCCGTTCGGCCGGAACCCAGCCCGCCGACGAGATCAACCCCGTTGCGATCGCCGCCATGGCCGAGCGGGGCATCGACATCACGGCCGCCAGCCCGAGGCTCCTCACCGGCGACGACGTGCAGACCAGCGACGTGGTGATCACCATGGGCTGCGGCGACACCTGCCCCTACTTTCCGGGGGTGTCCTACCGCGACTGGACAGTGCCCGACCCCGCCGGCCAACCGCTGGCCACCGTGCGCGCCATCCGCGACGACATCGCCCAGCGGGTGGCGGCGTTGATCGCCGAACTCCTGCCCGCCCCCACCCCCTAGCCCGCACCCGAAAGAAAGGACACCTCATGTCTCGCGTGCAACTCGCCCTCAACGTCGACGACCTCGAGGAGGCGATCGCGTTCTACTCCAAGCTGTTCGACACCGCACCGGCCAAGGTCAAACCCGGCTACGCGAATTTCGCGATCGCCGAACCCCCGCTCAAGCTGGTGCTGCTCGAGAACCCCGGCCACGGCGGCAGCCTCAACCACCTCGGCGTGGAAGTCGGCTCCAGTGAGACCGTGCACGCCGAAATCGCCCGGCTCGGCGACCGGGGGCTGGTCACCGACGAGCAGCTCGACACCACCTGCTGCTTCGCCACGCAGGACAAGGTGTGGGTCAGCGGTCCCGGCGGGGAACGGTGGGAGGTCTACACCGTCATCGCCGACTCGGAGACCTTCGGAGACACCGCCGACGAGCCCTGCTGCCAGGCCTAGGGGCACCGCCGGGTGGTTGCCCCTCGGTTCGATTGGGAAGACTGACCGGATGACCAACCCGGGAGAAGACGCGTTCGAGAAACTGGTCGGCCTGCTGAATTACCCGATGTACGTGGTGACCACGCGGGCCGACGACGTCTCGGCGGGCTGTCTGGTCGGGTTCGCCAGCCAGACCAGCATCCACCCGCCCCGATTCCTGGTCGGCCTGTCCAAGAAGAACCACACGTTCCGGGTCGCCACCGAGGCGACTCACCTGGCGGTGCACCTGTTCGACCACGACCACCTCGACGTCGTGGAGCTGTTCGGCAGCCAGACCGGCGACACGGTCAACAAGTTCGACCGCTGCTCCTGGCACACCGGCCCGGCGGGGGTGCCCATTCTCGACGACGCCGCCGCATGGTTCGTCGGCGAGATTCTCGACAGGTTCTCGCTGGGCGACCACGTCGGGCACCTGCTCGCACCGGTGGACGGCCGCCCGCCGCATGAGCTCGAACGCTGGGTGTCCTTCGGCGACGTCCGCCACCTGGAACCCGGCCACGAGGCGTAGCCGTGGGTCCCCGGGTGGGCACCGTCGCCGGCGTCACCGAACTCGCGTCGTTCTACGCCGATCCCCCGCACGGGGTGCGGGCCAACATGATCTTCAGCGCCGACGGGGCCGCCGCGTTCGGCGGCCGGGCCGGTCCGCTGTCGTGTCCCGCCGATCAGCAGCTGCTGAAAATCCTGCGCGGCTTCGCCGACGTCGTCCTGGTGGGCGCCGGGACCGCGCGCGCCGAGAACTACGGCCCGGTGCGGCTCACCGAGCCGGGGCGGACCGCGCCGCCCCCGGTCGCGGTGATCAGCCGCAGCGGCCAACTGCCGTCGAGGCTGTTGGCGGACCCCGACCGGCCACCGATCGTGGTGACCTGCGCGCAGGCCGCGGCGGCGCGCGACCACCCCGGCGACGACGGCGGGCGGCAGGTGCTGCTGGCCGGCGAGGACTCCGTGGACGTGGCGCGCGCCGTCGCGCTGCTGCGCGAGCGGGGCATGCGCCGCATCCTGTGCGAGGGCGGCCCGACTGTGCTCGACGAGCTGGTGGAGGCCGGCCTGGTCGACGAGATCTGCGTGACGCTGGCCCCCAAGCTCGCGGCCAGCCAGCCGGTGGGCCACCGCCTGATGCCGTCGCCGTTGCGCACCCCGGTCGCGATGCGCCTCGAACACGCGCTGGTCTTGGAGGACTACCTGTTCCTGAGGTACCGCCGCTGATCAAGCGGGGCCGCGAGCGCCCGGTGCTGTCAGCGCGGCCCCATCATCCCGCCGGGGCCCATCATCCCGCCGGGCCCTCGCATGCACCCGGGCCCCATCATTCCCCGCATCATCGCCGGCATGCCGTCTTGGACGAACCCCGTCACCTCACGGGCGTGGGCACGGATCACCTCGGCGAGCGCGGGGTCATCGGAGGTCTCCTCGGCGATGACGCCCGTGGGAGTCAGCGTCAGCTGCCGGCGGTAACCACCGGCGTTGCGGAACAGCGTCGGCAGGCTCTGGCTCATACACATCACCTCGGTGCCCTGGTCGAGATGCGCATACATGCTCGACACGTGCGCGTGCAGTTGCGCGGTCAGATCGGGAGCCGCCGATTGCGTTGTGGTGCGAACGCCGCCCGGGATCTCTTCAACCGTGCGGGTGATCTCCGTGTGCCGGTTGAACATGTCCATGTAGAGCCGCATGTCGGCGTGACCGGCGCCCATCATGCCGCCACAGTCGGCCAGGCGGATCCGCAGGCCGGGCCCGGCGGCGACGCGCACCGCGTATCCGATGCCCACCGCCGCGCTCGCGCCGAGCGCCGCGAGTGCCGCCCGTCGGCTGAATCCGGCCATCCTGGCCTCCTAGCTCAAAGCTCTCCGAAAGCCTTAACCGTCAACGGTTTTCGAACCGGAGACGTCCACCTGCTGGGCTACCTCACGACCGAAACGGCGGAGCCGCAACGAATTTGTCACGACGCTGACCGAGGAGAAGCCCATCGCCGCGCCGGCCACCACGGGATTCAGTGACCCCAGGGCGGCGAGCGGTATGGCGGCGGTGTTGTAGCCGAAGGCCCACCCGAGGTTCTGGTAGATGGTGCGCAGCGTCTGCCGGGACAGCTGAATCGAGCGCACCACACCGTCGAGCCGGTCGGACATCAGCGTGATGTCGGAGGCCTCGATGGCCACGTCGGTACCCGTGCCGATTGCAATGCCCAGATCGGCTTGCACCAGGGCGGGGGCGTCGTTGACCCCGTCGCCGACCATGGCGACAACCCGACCCTCGTCCTGAAGCCGGCGCACCTCGGCGACTTTGTCCTGCGGCAGCACCTCGGCGAGCACGCGGTCGATGCCGAGTTGTTCGGCGATGGCGTGAGCCGTGCGGGCGTTGTCACCCGTGATCATGGCGACCTGAAGCCCCATGTCATGCAGCTGCCGGACCACGCCGGCGGCGTCGTCTTTCACCGTGTCGGCCACGGCGAGCACGCCGACGACGTGGCCGTCCTGGCCGACGAACACCGCCGTCCGCCCCTGCCCCTCCAGCTCGGCGGCCGCCGCCGCGAGGTCGTCGGGCAGCTGCAGATCCTGCTCGTCGACCAGCTTGCGCCGCCCGACGACGACGGACTTGCCGTCCACCTCGGCGCGCACCCCGTGCCCGGCGATGCTGTTGAACGCGATGGCGGCCGGAACTGTCAGCCCCCGCTCCCGCGCCGCGGCGACGATCGCCGCGCCGATGGGATGTTCGGAGCCCGACTCGACGGCGGCGGCGATCCGCAGCACCGGATCGGGCTGGCGCCGCTTGCCCACGACGACGTCGGTCACCCGCATCTGGGCGCGGGTGAGGGTGCCGGTCTTGTCGAACACCACCGTGTCGACCCTCTTCGACGCTTCCAGCACCTCGCCACCCTTGACGAGGATCCCGAGGTCGGCGCCACGCCCGGTGCCGACCATGATCGCCGTGGGGGTGGCCAGGCCCAGCGCACAGGGGCAGGCGATGATCAGGACCGCGACCGCGGCGGTCATGCCGGCGAGCGGGTTGGCGGCGAGCAGCGTCCAACCCGCAAAGGTCGCGACGGCGACCCCGATCACCGCGGGGACAAACACGGACGAGACGCGATCGGCCAGTCGCTGTACCGGGGCCTTGCCGCCCTGTGCCTGCTCCACCAGGCGGACAATCTGGGCCAGGGCCGTGTCGGCCCCGACTGCGGTGGCGCGCACGGTCAAGATTCCGTCGGTGTTGACCGTCGCTCCGGCAACGTGGTCGCCCACCGATTTCTCGACGGGAACCGACTCGCCGGTCAGCATCGACTCGTCGACGGCGGCGCGCCCGTCGACGATCTCGCCGTCGACGGGAATCTTCTCGCCGGGGCGCACCCGCACCAGGTCGCCGACCCGGACCTGATCGATCGGTACGAGGAGCTCCGCGCCGTCGACGAGCAGGGTGGCCTCCTTCGCACCCATCTCGAGCAGCTTGGTGATGGCCTCCCTCGCCTTGCCTTGGGCGCGTGCCTCGAAATAGTGCCCCAACACGACGAACGCGATGATCAGCGCCGAGGTGTCGAAGAACAGGGGTCCACCGACGAACAACTGGTAGGTGGAGTAGACGAACGCGGTCAGTGTGCCCAGCGCGACGAGCGTGTCCATGCTGGACGTCCCCGCCAGCGCCTGCTGTGCCGCCCCCTTGAGGAAGGGCCACCCGGCGACGAACTGCACCGGCACCGTCGCGGCGAAGGCCAGCCAACCGGCCCACGGATAGGCGCCGAAGACCATCGTCGACGCCATCGCCACCAGCCCCAACGGGAAGGCCAGCAACACCCGGCGCAGCCACCTGCGTCGCTCGCGCCTGCTCTGCTCGTCGGCCGACAGCGTTCCCCCGGTGACCGGCGCGGCACCGCAGCCGCCGCAACTCGCGGCATCGGCCGAATCCTCCGACGCGCGAGGCCGCAGGCCAAAGAGCGCCAACCCGATGCCGCTCGCTATCCTGCTCACCACCCCCGTCTTGGGGATGTCGACCGAGTGCGGAGCGCGCACGGGCACGAGCTCCGCGGGGACGTGTTCGGCTTCGGCGATCGCCGTGAGCACGGCGGTGGTGTCGCACTGCTCGGGCGAATACCAGATCACCACCGACGCCGTTCGCGGATAGGCCTGCACGGCTTGCACGCCGGCCACCCGGGCGACACTCTCCTCGATCGCGACGGCACGGATCGCGTCGACAGGAAATCCCTTGACGTGCACCCGCATCCGGCCGGATGCGTCCGATACCACCTTCAGGGCGACGTCGACGCCGCCCAGGACAGCAGTGGTCATTCGCCGTCGCCCGGGCCCGCCACCGTCAGCGGCGCACCTTCCTGACCGGCACGCTCCCTCGCCTCCGCCATCACGTCGGCGACGGTCAGTCGAGCCTGCTCGGCGCTTCGCCCCGCCTTGCGCTCCGCCTCGCGAGCGACCCGGATGCCCCAGGCCGTGGCCACCACGGTGACCTTCCGCCACGGGGCCTTCGCCAAGGCCTCGTAGGCGGCGGCCCCCACCACCCCGGTCACCACCGTCGGCATCGCCTTTGCCACAAATCCATGCAGCGCCATGGTTTACCCATCCCTTCGTCTCGTTGCCCGGTCACAGCGTGCCGTCGTCGGCACGGCAAATCCTGTCGTCAACTGCCGCTTCCGGCCGTCGCCGGCTCGTTGTCGTTGGCCTCGCCGACCGCGGCACCGGTGAGTTGCGCCTGCGGGCCGGTCAAAGCGGGTGTGAACTTGACCGCGTCGATCAGTTCGTCGATAGCGGCTTGACCACGGCCATCGATCACCGCGGCGGAGAAACACGTCTCCAGGTGGTTGTGCAGCATCACCCGGTTCGCGCGTTCGAGCGAGGACTGAACCGCGGAGATCTGCTTCATCACGTCGACGCAGTAGGCGTCGGACTCCACCATCCGGATGATCCCGTCGAGGTGGCCGCGGACCGTCTTGAGCCGATTCAGCGCCGCGCGCTTCTTGTCCGTCAGGTCTTCGCCCATATCCGCTCTCCAACTGTCGTCGTCCGGACCTCTGCCGCCAACATACCCTACCCCACCGGGGGTGGGGTAGGGTGACGACCAAGATGATGGTCGGGACATCAAGGAAGGGAGCTGGGCGGGTGGAGGAAAGCCGACGACGGGCGTGGTCGTGGACCGATATCTGGTTGCCGGCGATCCTGCTGGCCGTAGCGGGTCTGGGTTGGTGGTGGTCGGTGGCCAGCGCCGCGACCATGCGGGGCGACTCGATGCAGATGGATGCCCAGTCCGCGATGTCGCTGGCCGCATTCCTCATCGCGTGGGTGGCGATGATGGCCGCGATGATGCTGCCTCCCGTCCTGCCCGTCGTCCGGCGCTACGCCCACACCGCCGCCGGCAAGGTCGCGCCGGCGATCATGTTCGTCAGCGGATATCTGGGCTTGTGGGCCGCGGTGGGCATTCCGGCCTATCTGGCGTCGGTCCGCCTGGATCCGATGGTCCACACGTGCTCATGGGTTGGCCGCGTCGCCGGCGCGGTGGCCGTGCTCGCGGGTCTGCACCAGCTCACGCCCTTCAAGGCGACGTGCCTGCGGCATTGCCGCCGGCCGGTCTCCGCCCCCGCCGGGTCCGCCCACCTCAGCGGGGCCGGCCGCGCATTTGTCGCCGGCGGCCGGTACGGCCTCTACTGCGTCGGTTCCTGCTGGATGCTGATGCTGTTGCTGATCGCCTTCGGCACAATGCAATTGGCGTGGATGCTGGCGCTGGCGGTGGCGATCTGGCTGGAGAGGTCGACCCCGTTCGGCGATCAACTGAGGCGCGTGACGGCGGCGGCCCTGATACCTCTCGGCATCGCGTTGCTGGTGCACCCGGCATTCGTCAGCCACCTGATGTCCTGATCTCGGCCCAGCAGGTGGCAGCAGGTGGCCCGGCCGGCCGAGCTGTCGGGCAGCGCTCGAAATGCAGCGAATGCGCTCGCTTCCTATGATGGAAATGCCCGGTTTCACCCTCACATCGAATCGCCTGCGCGGCATCGTTTTCAGTCCCTCGCCGTCCACTTTCTCGAGCCACACAGAGGAGGACCATCGGCCAGGTGAGCAGCTCAAAAGACGATCACGACTACCGCAACCTGGCGGTGAACCGGCTGCGGCCCAGCGAACTTCAGTGGGCGCTGAACCATGACTCCGTGCACGGGATCGCGTACGCCTTCAAGAATCCCGTCGCCGTCGCCGAGTCCATCGACGATCCGGACGACGACCGCCTGACGTACCTGATCCGCGTCCGGCGCGACGACCTGGCCAACGCGCTGGGCAAGATCAACAACTGGATCACCGAAAACCCCGGCCCCGCCGGGATGCAGGCCTTCGGATTCGTCCGGGCGCTGTCCCGCGAGGGGCTCACCGAACGCAGCGGCGGTGACGACGAACCCCGTTGACCACGCACCGTCGAATTAGCTGGCTTTCGCTATTCGCCGTGCTTGGCGGCCAGTGAGACCTTAGCCTTATGCCTGCGCACGGTCGGTGGCTGAGGAGTCGGGATGGGTGACACGACCGCGGATTCGCGGGAGGGCTCGCAGTTCGGTCCGTATCGGCTGCGGCGGCTGGTCGGCCGCGGCGGCATGGGTGACGTCTACGAGGCCGAGGACACGGTCCGGGAGCGCATCGTGGCGCTGAAGTTGATGTCGCAGACGCTGTCCAACGACCCCGTCTTCCGCTCCCGCATGCAGCGCGAGGCGCGCACCGCGGGCCGGCTGCAGGAACCGCACGTCGTCCCGATTCATGATTTCGGCGAGATCGACGGTCAGCTCTATGTCGACATGCGGCTGATCGACGGCAAGGACCTGGGCACCATGCTGAGCCGGTACGGGCCGCTGTCCCCGCCGCGGGCGGTGGCCATCGTGCGCCAGATCGGCTCGGCGCTCGACGCCGCGCACGCCGCCGGGGTGCTGCACCGCGACGTCAAGCCGGAGAACATCCTGGTGAGCGGCGACGACTTCGCCTACCTCGTCGACTTCGGGATCGCCAGCGCCACGTCCGACGAGAAGCTGACGCAATTCGGCACCACGGTGGGAACCGTCAAGTACATGGCCCCCGAGCGGTTCAGCGACGCCGAGATCACCCATCGGGCCGACATCTACGCCCTGGCCTGCGTGCTCTACGAGTGCTTGACCGGATCCCCGCCGTACACCGGCGACCAGGTCAGCGTGATGGGCGCCCACCTGCACCAGGCGATCCCCCAGCCCGGCGCCGCGCGGCCCGGCATCCCGGCCGCGTTCGACGCGGTGATCGCGCGCGGGATGGCCAAGGATCCCGCGGACCGCTACGCCACCTGCGGTGACCTGTCCGTGGCCGCCTACGCGGCGCTGGCCGAACCCGACCGGGACCGCGCCACCGACATCTTGCAGCGCAGCCAGGTGGCGCGGATACCGGCCGCGCTCGCCAGCCAGCAAGCAGCCGGAGTCGCCCAGGCACCCCCGGCGCACGCCCCGGCGTCCGGCCCGATGTGGGCGTCGCCGCCGGCCCCGGTCCCCCAGCCGACGGGCTGGGCGGGGGCCCCCGCATGGGGATCCGCCGGCCCCGTCGGGGCGCCGCCCTGGGGCCAACCACCGCGCCCGCGCCGGAAGCCGTGGCTGTGGGTGGGCATCGCCGGCGTCGCCGTGCTGGCCGTCGTGGGTCTGGTCCTCGCCATCGTCCGGCCGTGGGAGTCGTCGTCCCCGACCGCGCCGACCTCGCAACCGCCGCCACCGGACGCCGTCGCGCTGCGGGTGCTCGACGACGGCGTGTACGTGGGCAGCTCGGCGGCGCCGATGACAATCGACATCTTCAACGAACCCATCTGCCCGCCGTGCGGCAGTTTCATCCGGTCGAACGCGGGCGACATCGACACCGCGGTCAACAACAAGAAGCTCGCGGTGCGCTACCACCTGCTGGACTTCCTCGACGACAAGTCGCACAGCAAGAACTACTCGACCCGGGCAGTCGCGGCGTCGTACTGCGTGGCCGCGCAGAACGATCCCAAGCTGTACACCGCTTTCTATTCGGGCTTGTTCGCCAGCAGCTTCCAGCCGGCCGAGGACGCCGCCGAGGACCGCACCGACGGGGAGCTCGCTTCGCTGGCCAAGTCCGTCGGCGCGGATGCCGACGTCATGACCTGCATCAAATCCGGTGACGATGTCGGCACGGGAAAGGCGAAGTCCGCCAACGGGTATGCGACGCTGTCGGGGCTGAACGCCAATTCCACCCCGTTCGTGTGGGACGGCACCGCGTCGGTGAACTATTCCGACCCGACCTGGCTGACCAAGCTGCTCGGGTGATCGCGTCGCGGGAGCCGAACCACTACGACCCGAGGGCGGCCAGTGCCCGCCGGGCATCGTCGGCGACCGAGGTGTATACGGCGAGCACGTCGCAAAACCCTTGCTGACTATCGCTTTCGACGACCTTGGCGAAGATCGTCGCGCCCGCGACGTCGAGCATGAGGTCGTCGAACGGGGGGATCACCCGTTGCGAGCGGACCCGGACCGCTTCCGCACCGCTCGCGATCAGCTCGGCGGGAAACGGGTCGCCGATGACCTTGTCCTTGATGACCGCCACACCGATGGATATGGGTGCCGGCAGGCGGGTCAGGGCGCGTTCGACGGTGGGTAGCTGGAGGTTGTATTCGCCGGCCAGCCCTCGGACGTCGTGTACCGTGACCGGCTCGGTGATGCCTTTGACGCGCACCTGGAACGACGCCAACGTGGATGCCACATCACGGATCTCGCGATATGCCCAGTCGGACACCAGGACCTGACCACCGACGGAGTGCGATTCGATTCGGGCGACCAGGTTGACCGTTTTGCCGATCGCGGTGTACTTCTGCCGCCGCCGTGACCCGATGGTGCCGACGACGGCCTCCCCGGTGTGTACGCCGATGCCGAGCGCGAGTTCGGGAAGCCCTTCGCGCCGATGGGTGGCGTTGAGGTCATTCATGGCCAGCTGCAGTTCGAGGGCGGCCGCGACGGCGTTCGCGGTGGCGTCGTCGTCGCTGATCGGCGCGCCGAAGAACACGAGCATCCCGTCTCCGAGGATTTCGTTGATCGTGCCGTTCCGGCGGAACATGACCTCGGTCGCGCGTTCGAGATATCCGTTCAGCACCTGCACGACCTGCTCGGGCGGGAGGACTTCGGACAGTCCGGTGAATCCGCGGATGTCAGCCATCAACACGGTCAGCGTGCGGCGTTCACTACCCAGGTGTCCCTCGGGGCAGGCCAGCAGCTGGGCCTTCACCTCCTCGCACACGTACCGCCCGAAGATCTCCTCGACGCGGCGCTTCTGCTCCACCAGCTCGACGGTGCGGCGGCGGGCCTCCTCGCCGGCCTGGAGTTCCCGCACGATCGTGACGGCCTTGGCGATGGTGGCTCGGAGGTCCTCCAGGTCAAGCGGCTTCACCTGGAAATCGAAGGCGCCGCGCATCATCGCGCCCCGGATGTTCCTGGCGTCGTTGTAGGCGGTGAGCACGATGGTCTTGAGGGGCCGGCGCAGCTTTGCGACTTCGGCCAGCAATTCAAGCCCGTTCATCGCGGGCATGTTGAGATCGGTGATCAGGACTTCCAGGTCGGGGCTCTCGTCGACCATCTTCAGGGCCTGCAGCGGGTCCGTGGTGAAGCTGAGGGTGTACTCCCCCCGCTGCAGCTCCTTGCGAAAACGCCCCCGAAAGAGCGCCTGAACGTCCTCTTCGTCGTCGACGACCAACAGGCGCACCGGTTGTGACTTCTCTGCCAATTCAACCCCCAGCCCGCGGTGCGGTTCGTGCGCCTGCATCACACCTCCTGGTCCGGGTGTCAAAGGTCCCGCGTATCGTAACCGAGTCAAAGCATCCGCACATGCGGAATGGCTAACCGCCGCAACATATCTCGAATGTGAACGCTCGGTGTCCGGCAGGCCACGCCGACCCTCCACCACACCCTTTCTGCGGCAACCGGATTCGCCCCTCAACGTACCGCATCCGGCCACTCGGCGGTCATCAATTCTTCACTTTGTGCCGTGGCCCCCCAGGCGAAATGTCCTACACTGCGCATGAATAACGCTGACTCGGTGAGGCGAAGTGGAACCAGAAACCAGTGTCCCGCAGGTGCGGCGCCCCTGGCCGACCAGGAGGATTTTCTGGAACCTCGCCGCGGCGATGATCGGTTTCGGTTTGGCCATCGGCGTGTGGGATCCGTTCATCGCCGTGGCGGACGGCGTGCCCGCCGCCCATGCGATGCGACCGTTCCCGTTCGCCGTCGCCACGGGCGCCGGCATTCTGGTGGGCCTGGTGAACTTCCTCATCGTCAGCCGCGTCGTCGGCCACCGGTTACATGCGGTCTCCACACGGCTGTCGGCGGCCCGCCGGGACATCGCAGACAGCGTGGGAACCGATTCGTGGCAGCCCTTGGCGGACCGTTACGGGTTGCCCGTCTACAGCCAGGACGACTTCGGCCGGACCGCGGCGTGCTTCAACTATCTGCTGAGTTCCATCGATTGGAGCCGGGCGGCCGAACGCGAACTCCGCCTGAGCCTGGTCGAACAGGCCAAGCTCGCCGCCCTGGGGACACTCACCGCCGGCGTCGCTCACGAGACGAAGAACCCGCTCAACTTCGTCGTGAATTTCGCCGAGTTGAACCTCGAGCTGTGCGACGAACTCCGCGAGATCACGACCGGCGACGGTGACGAGCCGGTGTCGGACCTCCTGTCGGATCTCCAGGCGAACTCCACCAAGATCCTCCACCACGCCGAACGGGCGCTGGCCGTCATGGCGACGATGCTTCAGGTCGGTCGATCGGCGGCCGGCGACGCCCATTCGTGTCGTCTCGACCAGATCGTCGAGCAGAGCGCCGCGCTCGCCGAGCATTCCTGGAGAGCCGGCCACCAGGGTGCGCGATGCGCGATTCACGTCGAACTCGACGACGCTGACCCGGTGGTACGCGGCGTCGAAGGCGACCTCGTCCAGGTGATGATCAACCTGGTGATGAACGGGCTCGAGGCCGCCGCTTCGGTCACCGATCGCGTGGGCGAGGTGCGGGTTTCGGTGCAACACGAGGACGGCTGGGCGACCGTCGTCGTCGCCGACAACGGGCCCGGCATCGATCCGGAAGCACTACCCCACATCTTCGAGCCGTTTTTCACCACCAAACACGGCAGCGGCGGCACTGGACTCGGGCTGTCGATCAGCAAGAACATCATCGACAACCTTCACCATGGGCAGCTTGATGTCAGCAGCCAGCCCGGTTCCGGCGCCCGCTTCGTCGTCCGACTTCCGCTGGAGTCCGTGCCCGCGGCGGCCGCGACGCCCGCCTAGGCCGTCACGCGACGAGGTGCGGCTGGGCTTCGAGGGCCGCGCGGGTGGCGGCCCGCCCGGCCTCCAGTGCCGCATCGATCTTCTTGAAGTCCAACGGCCCGATGGCGGAGATGTCGGGCTCGATGACGGCCGCGACCCGCGGAAGTGCGCGCAGATCCCCGCGCGAGGCCGCCAGGTCGACGGCGCGAAGCAGGGTCTCCTGTAGTGGCGGCACGGCGGCGTCGGTCCCGGTGAGCAGATGCCGAACGAGGCGCGGTGGCTGAAGGACCGCCGGAAGCAAGCCGAAACCGTTGGACGGCACGAACTTTCGACGCAAGTCGACACAGATGACCTCACCGTCCTGATCGGCGCACATCACGTCGGCCGGAAGGTTGTTCAGCAGTCCCCCGTCCACGAGGAGCTGCTCGCCGCGTGGCACCGGCGGCAGGAGGCCAGGGATCGAAATCGATGCGCGCACCGCCGTCGACAGCGGCCCGCGCCGGTGCACGATCTGGTTCCCGGTGATCATGTCCGCCGAGACGGAGAAGAACTCCTTGGGCAGGTGCTCGATCAACGCGCTTCCGAAGAACTCGCGCAGCAACCGATCGACACGGGCTCCCCTGGTCAGCGCCACCGCGGGGAGGGTGTAGTCGCTCAGGGGGCTGGTCTGGGCGATGAACTTGCGCGCCGCGGCGGTCGCCTCCGTTGGGGGCAGGCCCAACGCGAACGCGGCGGACGCGATGGCGCCGGCGCTCGTCCCGCCGAACCGATCGATGGCGATCCCCGCCCGGGTGAGTTCCTCGTACACCCCGAAGTGCGCGAGCCCGCGCGCCCCACCGCCGGCCAACACCAAGCCGAGGGAGCGGCCCGCGATCCTGCGGGCGAGGGCTGCGATGCCGTCGTCGCTGTCCGGATGATGCGACACCGGATGCAAGGCGTCCCACCAGCGGGGGTCGGGTTCGGCCGTGGTGATCAAGTGGATCGGCCGCCCGGTGTCGGGTCGATCGAGGTCGGTTGGCGGACGGGTGGGATCCACCAAAACGACGACCCGATCGCATTGCGAGACAACGTATCGTCGCCATTGCTCGCCGGAACCGCGGTCGGCCACCAGCAGCACCCAGTCGTTGCCGCGCTCGACTCGGTCGAGCACCTCGCTGAACGCCTCGACGAAGGCGCCGCCGCCGCCCGCCGCGGCCGTCGTCTCGGGCGGTGGCGCGAGCGCGTCAACCCGGCCGTAACAGGTCAGCCGGGCCACGAGCGCGTCGACCGTCGGCCCGGCGCCGACCTCCCCGGTGGCCAACACCCCGATCACGCGGGGACGCAGCGAACCGTGCACGGAACGCGACTCGCGGAGCATCCGTGCCATCGCCCGGAGCATCGCGAACTGCAGTCGCGGCGCCTTCTCGAGCACCGCGGTGAACACGTCGGCGGCGATCCTCCACACGACGCCGTCCCGGATGGCGCGCACTCCTGCCGACCGAGCGGCCCCGGCGATCAAACCCAGGTCCCCGATCGAGTCACCCGAGGCCATCTCGCGCAGGAGACTGCCGTCGGCGCCGAAGGCCGCGAATCGGCCCGAGTCGATCACGAAGATGGCATCCGATGGGTCGCCCAGCCGGAAGAGCCACTCGCCGGCGGGAACATGCCGGCGCTCCACGGCGGCGCAGAGCCGGTCGAGTTGTTCGTCGTCGATGTCCGCCAGTATCGGAACCTTGCGCAAAGCGGTCCGCGCGTCGGCCGCATGCCACTGCTGGTTAGCGCTCATAAGCCGCCGGACGCATCATCGCTCCTCCGACCGATCACGGAAAGGTGTAGTGGGAGCTTATCGGCAGACCGCGTCGCCGTCCGCGGCAATCGAAAGTCGTTGTGGCGCTGAGCCGTCGAAACATCGAGACGCCGCTCGTTAGTCGCCAAACCCCGGGTTGAACGCCGCCTGCGGTTCACGCCGTATTCACCCACGGGGTGCCACACCGCTTGGACGCCTTCGGTTCCCGCGATCACCGCGGCGCCTTGCGGTATTGTCCGCAGCAAACCGCCGGCACGAGGTGATGAGACGCGGCGAGGCAACCATGACTTCAGCGATCGAGATGCCCGGTGGGGGGCCGGGTGAGCCGCTCGGCTACCTGGTCGTCAACGACGGTGGTTCCGAACGCAGCGTGCCCATTTTCGATCAGCTGTTCATCGGCCGCGAATGCGCGGGGATCAGCGAACCACGCAGGCTGATGATTCGCGATCCGGAGATCTCGCGCACCCATCTCGAGATCCGGTTGGACGCCGCCGCCGACCAGGCTTTCGCCATCGACACCAGCACCAACGGCACGATGGTCAACGGGATGCGCCTGGAGCGCGCGGTGCCACGGCCGATCCGCCCGGGTGACGAGATCCGAATCGGCGACGTGGCCCTGATCTTCCGCTCGCAACGGTTCAACGCCGCCGCTGCCGCCATGCCCCACGGCCTGACACGCACCCGGATCAGCCAAGCCGCCTTGGTGATGGTGGTCGGTGACATCATCAACTACTCGACGATCTCCCAAGTGACGGAGGAGAGCGTCGTCGCCAGGAGCCTGCACACGCTCTGGAACGAGGTGGGCGCTGTGCTGCGCGCCCACCAGGGCACGCTCAACCACTACGCGGGCGATGCGATATTCGCGATCTGGGAGGCGAGCAAATTCGCCGACGCCGCCGAGCGGGCAATAGATTTCGCACTCGCCGCCAACGGGCTCGTCCAGGAACTCGGGCCGGGACTGCCGTTGCGTGGCCCCGACGACTCGCCGATCCGCATGGGGTGGGGGGTGGTGGTGGGCACGGTGGCGCTGGCGGCCATGACACGTTCGGTGGAGGCGGTGATTGGCGATTCGACCAACGTGGCGTTCCGATTGGCCGGGTTGGCGGGCCGCCAGGGCCGGGCCGCGGTGATCGTGACGAGCGGCGTCCGGAGCACGGTGGACGGCCACTTCACCTGGGGCGAAGGCGAAAAGGTGGAGTTGAAGGGCCGGCGTGGGCGGGAAACCGTCTTCCCCGTCATCGCTCGCCGGACCGCGGGAACCACAACCGTTCCCGGCATGGACCTCGCCGGACCCCCCACCGCCGAGGGGGACGGTCACACGACCGCGGAAACGCCCGTGCAAACCGACTGAGCCGCCACGCCGTGCGGCCCCACGGGGCCGATCGAGGAATCGGTGGCGGGCCGGCGTGACAGGCGTTACCGCACATCATGATTCGCCGCCCTGGGACACCGCGCGCCGCGCGGGCCGAGCCGGCCATACCGCCTGGTGACCGACGCGATCGCATGCCGAACGGTGATGCTGTACTTTTCGTGCGATGAGATGGGTGGGCCGCACGAGCGCCCCCCGAGGGTGTTGTGAGTCGATGGGAGTCACTCGATGACCGGCGCGCAGGGGTCGCGGGTGGGGACGATGTTCGGCCCCTACCACCTCAAGCGACTCCTCGGCCGCGGCGGAATGGGCGAGGTGTACGAAGCCGAGCACACCGTCAAGCAGTGGACGGTGGCGCTCAAGCTGATGTCGCACACGTTCAGCCAGGACCCGGTTTTCCGCAAGCGGATGGAGCGCGAGGCCCGCATCACCGGCCGGTTGTTGGAACCGCACGTGGTCCCCATCCACGATTACGGCGAGATCGACGGGCAACTGTATCTGGAGATGCGGCTCATCGAGGGCGTCGACCTGGGCAGCCTGCTCGAACGGCACGGACCGCTCCCCGCCCCGCGAGCCGTGGCCATCGTGCGCCAGGTCGCGTCGGCCCTCGATGCCGCCCACGCGGCCGGGGTGATGCACCGCGACGTCAAACCGCAGAACATCCTCATCACCGGCGAGGACTTCGCCTATCTCGTCGACTTCGGCATCGCCAGCGCGAAAACCGACGAGAAGCTCACCCAGCTGGGCACCGCCGTGGGAACGTTGAAATACATGGCGCCGGAACGGTTTTCAAGCGACGAGGTGACCCCTCGCGCCGACGTCTACGCGCTGGCCTGCGTGCTCTACGAGTGCCTGACCGCGACGCCGCCGTATCCCGCCGAGAGCACGGGCGTGTTGGTCGCCGGGCACATGATGCAGCCCATCCCGAAACCCAGCGAGCAGGGATCCGGGGTGAGCCCGGCCTTCGACGCGGTGATCGCCGGCGGCATGGCCAAGGATCCGATCGAACGCTATCCCACCGCCGGGGCCCTGGCCGATGCCGCACACAAGGCGCTCAGCAGCCCCGAACGCGAGCGCGCCGACACGATCCTGCGGCGCGGTGAAACCGCCGGTGCGCCGCCCACCAGCTTCCACACCGAGACGTCGGCGGACCCGCCGCTGCCACAGGCGCCGGCGCCGCCATCGGCCGCCGCCGCGCCGCGCAAGCGCAACCGTTGGCCGATCGTGGCGGCCGGGGCGGTGGCCGTCCTGGCGGCCTGCGCCGTCGGTGGCTGGCTGCTGCTGCAACCCGGCGGACAGCGGCACGCCAAGTCGACGGTCGCGAAAACCCCGCCGCCGTCCAGCGCCGCCCCCAACGACGACCAGGCGCGGCTGATGAGCCTGCTGCCGCCCGGCTACCTCGCGGGAACGTGCGTGCCCGCGACCCCGGAGTCGGGCAGCATCTGGGTGCACGCGGTGGCTATGGTGACGTGCGGGCCGAACACCCAACCCGGCGGCCCCAGCCACGCCACCTACGGGTTGTTCCCCACGCCCGACCGGCTCAAGAGGGCCTTCACCGACGACATCGGCAACGTCAGCCTGGTGAACTGCCCCGGCGAGGGACGCTCACCGATCAGCTGGCACTACGACCAGACGCCCAACGACACGGCCGGCCTGATCGCCTGCGGCACCTACAACAACCACCCGAACGTCATCTGGACCAACGACGAGAAGCTCATGCTCAGCGACGTCTCCGGCGACCCGGCCACCGTCGAGGACCTGCATACGTGGTGGGACGCGTACGGCTGACCCTCACAGGATGTAGAGCATCTCCTGGTAGGTCGGCAACGGCCACAAGTCGTCGGCCACAACGCCTTCCAGCGCATCGGCGGCGGCGCGCACCGCTTCCATCGCCGGCAGCAGCGCCTCCTGCGCGTGGGTGGCCTCCTCGAGCGCCGAGGACGCCGAGTGGTCCGACAGCGCCGAGCGCAGCGTCGCCAGCGCGGCGGTGAGGTCGGACAGCGGGGCCGAAACCGCTTCCAGCGCCGCCGTGTTGGGGTCCACCCCGGCGGCCTTCAGCGTCGCCACGTTCTGGGCCAGCTCGGTCTGGTAGCGCAGGGCCGCCGGCAGGATCACGGTCGTCCCGATCTCGAGGGCCAGCTTCGCCTCGACCCCGATGGTCAGCGCGTACTGCTCCAGCCGCACCTCGTAGCGGCTGTGCAGCTCGCGTTCGTTGAAAACGCCGTACTTCTCGAAGACTTCGATCGATTCGGGCTTGATGAGTTCGGGGATGGCGTCCAGCGTGGTCTTCAGGTTGGGCAGGCCGCGCTCGGCCGCCTCGATCTGCCAGTTCTCCGAATACCCGTCCCCGTTGAACACCACCGCGCCGTGATCGGTGATGATCTCGGTGAGCAGCTTCTGCACCGCCGCGTCGAAGTCCTCGCCGCTTTCGACGGCCTTCTCCAAAATCGTTGCGATGTAGTCGAACGAGTCGGCCATGATGGTGTTCAGGACGATCATCGGGACGGCGACCGTCTGCCCCGAACCGGGCGCCCGGAACTCGAATCGGTTGCCGGTGAACGCGAACGGGCTGGTCCGGTTGCGATCACCCGGATCGGTCGGCAGCGGCGGCAGGGTGTCGACGCCGATGATCATTGTGCCCTTGCCCTTCGACGACGTCGCCGCGCCCTTGGCGATCTGCTCGAACACGTCGGCCAGCTGCTCACCGAGGAAGATCGAGATGATCGCCGGCGGCGCCTCGTTGGCGCCCAGCCGGTGATCGTTGGTGGCCGACGCGACCGAGACGCGCAGCAGCCCGGCGAACTTGTGCACCGCGCGGATCACCGCCGCGCAGAACACCAGGAACTGGGCGTTCTCGTGCGGGGTGTCGCCGGGCACCAGCAGCGAACCCAACTCCGCATTGCCCACCGAGAAGTTGACGTGCTTGCCCGAGCCGTTGACACCGGCGAACGGCTTCTCGTGGAACAGGCACTCCATGCCGTGCTTCTTGGCCAGCGTCTTGAACACGGTCATCAGCAGCTGCTGGTGGTCCGAGGCGATGTTGGCCCGCTCGAACATCGGCGCCACCTCGAACTGGCCGGGGGCGACCTCGTTGTGCCGGGTCTTGGCCGGGATGCCGAGCTTGAACAGCTCCCGCTCGGTGTCCATCATGAAGCCGAGCACCCGCTCGGGCACCGAGCCGAAGTAATGGTCGTCGAATTCCTGGCCCTTGGGCGGCTTGGCGCCGAACACGGTGCGCCCCGCGTTGATCAGGTCCGGCCGTGCCAGGAAGAAGTGGCGGTCGACGAGGAAGTACTCCTGCTCCGGCCCGCAGAAGGACACCACCTTGTTCAGGTCCTGGTGACCGAACAGCTTCAGGATGCGCTCGGCGTGGACACCCATGGCCTGCTGGCTGCGCAGCAGCGGTGTCTTGTAGTCGAGCGCCTCGCCGGTCATCGACACGAAAACCGTTGGGATGCATAGCGTATTGCCGTTCGGGTTCTCCAGCACGTAGGCGGGGCTGGTCACGTCCCAACCGGTGTAGCCGCGCGCCTCGAAGGTGCTGCGCAGCCCGCCCGAGGGAAAGCTGGAGGCGTCGGGCTCGCCCTGGATCAGGGTCTTGCCGGCGAATTCGGCGAGCGTCTGCCCGTCGGAGACGGGTTCGAGGAAGCTGTCGTGCTTTTCGGCGGTCAGCCCGGTCATCGGATAGAAGACGTGCGCGTAGTGGGTGGCGCCCTTCTCCAACGCCCAATCCTTCATGGCGACCGCGACGGCATCGGCGACAGCCGGGTCGAGCTTGGCGCCCTTGTCGATGGTCGCCACGACCGACTTGTACACCGCCTTGGGCAGCCGCGCCTGCATCTCGGCCTTCGTGAAGACGTTGGAGCCGAAGATCTCGCCCGGCAGTTCACCCGGGACGAAGCTGATGGCAGGAGGGACGTATGCCTCGACGTTGTTGATCGCCTGCAGGCGGACTGCGTTGCCGCTCAATGGAATTCCTATCGCTCAAGGGGGCCCACCGCTTGTCCTCGACGGACGGGTGGACCGGCTCACTTTAGGAACTCTCGATGGCGAATTTGTTACACCCGCGTCACCGGTATCGCCGCGATGGTTTCAAACAGAAGACGCCCCGTGGTCGCGCTCGTGGTGGTCGGCGTCCTCGACCGTCAGCGGCAACGCCAGCTCTTCGAGCGGGCGCCGTTCGGCCGCGATGCCCAGCCGCAATTCGACCAGACCCGCGATCGCCATGACCGCCGCGCCCGTCACAAACGACCACACCACCTGGCCGCGCTCCCCGGAATTGATCAGCTGCCCGAACAGCAACGGGCCGGTGATGCCGCCGATCGCAGTGCCCACCGCGTAGAAGAACGCGATCGCCAGCGCCCTGGTCTCCATCGGGAAGATCTCGCTGACCGTCAGGTAGGCCGCGCTGGCGCCCGCCGAGGCCAGGAAGAACGCGACCGCGAGGACGCCCATGAACGCCCAGACGCCGCCGAGCTGGGTCACGAACAGGATCGCGAGCACGACCGCGACCACCGCGGAGCCGAGGTAGGTGGCGGTGATCATCGGCTTGCGCCCGATGCTGTCGAACAGGTGCCCGAGCGCCAGCGGCCCGACGAAGTTGCTCAGGGCCCAAAGGATGAAGAACAGTGGCACCTTCCCCGACGGCACCCCGTAGAACCCGCTCAACAGCGTGCCGAGGTTGAACGTCACACCGTTGTAGAGGAAGGCCTGCCCGGTGAACAGCGCCAGCCCGAGGATCGCGCGCCGTGGATAGAGCTTGAACGCCACCCGGGCGATCTCGCGGAACGAGATCGCCTCGCGCTGGCGGATCTTCAGCTTGCGGCCCTGCGGCTCGGGCAGCGGCTCGCCAGTTTCCTGCCGCACCGCCTCCTCGATCTCGCCGACGACCCGTTCGGCCTCTTCGTCGCGACCGTGGATGAACAACCAGCGCGGGCTCTCCGGGACGTTGCGCCGCACGAGCAGCACGAAGATGCCGAAGATGGCGCCGACGCCGAACGCGAGCCGCCAGCCGATGTTGGGCGCGAAGTGCGACGTGTCGAGCAACACGAGCGCACCGGCCGCGCCCGCGGCGGAGCCCAGCCAGTACGTGCCGTTGATGATCAGGTCGACGCGGCCGCGCAGGCGGGCGGGGATCAGCTCGTCGATGGCCGAGTTGATCGCGGCGTATTCGCCGCCGATGCCGGCGCCGGTGAAGAACCGCGCGACGAAGAAATACCAGGGGGCGAAAGCGAAGGCGGTCGCGACGGTGGCCACCAGGTACACCGCCAGGGTCAGCATGAACAGGTTGCGCCGGCCGAACCGGTCCGTCAGGTGCCCGAAGAACAGCGCGCCCAGACAGGCGCCCGCGATGTAGAACGCGGCCGCGAGGCCGATCTGCGCGGCGTTCAAGTCGATGCCGCTGCCCTTTTCGGTCAGGCGGGCGGACACGTTGCCCACCATCGTGACCTCGAGCCCGTCCAGGATCCACACCCCGCCCAGCCCGATCACGACGCGCCAGTGGAATCGCGACCAGGGCAGCCTGTCCAGCCGCGCCGGCACGTGCGTGGTGATGGTCCCGGTTTGCACGCTTCCGCTCATCTGGCTCCTCTCTGAGTGATCTTCAGAATTACCCAAGCGAAGCAGATGGCAAGCCTCAGCCGCGGTCGGCGCGCGACTCCTCGGGTGTCCAGGCCGCCGGCTGACCCGGGTGGCCGGGGAACAGGAAGTCGATGAAAGCCGCGGCCGTGGGCTGCGGTTCGTGGTTCGCCAGCCCCGGCCGTTCGTTGGCTTCGATGAAGGCGTACTCGGCGCCGGTGACGTCGGGCACCAGCAGGTCGATGCCCGTCACGGGAATACCGATTGCCTCGGCCGCCGTCACCGCGACGCGGCACAGTTCGGGATTCACCACGGCGGTGACGTCGTGGATGGTGCCGCCCTGGTGCAGGTTGGCGGTGCGGCGCACGCGAAGGCGGCTGCCCTGGGGCAGCACGTCGTCCAGCGCCCAGCCCGCCTCGGCGACCGTCGCCTCGGTGAGGTCGTCGAGCGGGATGCGGGACTCGCCGCCGGTGGCCGCGGAGCGCCGCCGGCTTTCGGCCGCGATCAGGTCCCGGATGCTGTGCTCCCCCGTCCCGATGATCTCCGGTGGCATCCGCAGCGCGGCGGCGACCACCCGGCCGTCGATCACCACCAGCCGAAGGTCGTCGCCCTGCACCCGCTGCTCTATCAGCACGTCCGGGTATTGCTCACGCGCGCGGGCCAGGGCGTCGGCGAGGTCTTGCGGACCGTTCTCGGCGGTCACGCCGACGGTGATGCCCTTCCCCTGTTCGCCGCGGGTCGGTTTGACGACCACCTCGCCGACCTCGGTGAGGAAGTTGTAGTCGCCTTCGTCGAACGTGGCCAGGCGGGCGCGCGGCACCGTGATGCCCGCCTCGGAGACGAGGCGGCGCGTCCGGCGCTTGTCGTCGCAGCGGCACATGGCGACCGCCGAGGTGTACTCGGACAGCGATTCGCGGGTCACCACGCTGCGGCCGCCGTGGGTGAGTCGCATCTCGCCGGTCTCGGCGTCGAGCACCTCGACCCAGATGCCGCGGCGCAGCGCCTCGTCGGCGATGATCCGCGCGTAGGGGTTGAGGTCGTCGATCGTCTCAGGCGGCGGGCTGAACAGCGGTTCGTTGATCGCGTTCTTGCGCTTGATCGCCAGCACCGGGACGCGGCGGAAGCCGAGCTTCTCGTACAGGCCGATGGCGGCGACGTTGTCGTGCGCGACCGACAGGTCCATGTAGGCGCGGCCCGCGTTGCGGAAGCGCTCGGCCAGCGCCCGGGTGAGGGCCGCGCCGATCCCGGGCAGCCCGGCCGCGGGGTCGACGGCCAGGGTCCACAGGCTCGACCCCTGCTCGGGATCGGAGAACAGCAACTCGTGGTCGACGCCGGTGACGGTGCCCACCACGGCGCCGTCCGCGTCCCGCACCGCCAGCAGATAAGTCACGGCCGGCACGTTCAGGTGGTTGTTCCAGATGACGTCGACACCGGCGGGCACCATGCCGCAGCGCACGTAGACCCGGTTCATCGCGTCGGCGTCGACCGGGTCGTTCAGTGTCCGCACGGTGATGCCCAACGGCGGCGCCGACAGGTCTTCCGGCGCGGTGTCGGCGAAACGCAGGCGATAGGTGTGACTGGGGTCGATGAAGAGCTCCGTCGGCGCCTCGGCCACCACCACGTGGGATTCGCGGGCGTAGATACAGATGTCGCGGCGCCCGGGGCCCTCCCGGCGCAGCGCCTCCACCAGCTGCTGGGAGTCAGCGAACGTCTGGCCGAAGATGAGCCGGCCCCAGCCCAACTCGAGCTCGACATCCTTGGCCATCGCCTCCACCAGCTCCGGCGGCGAGGCGTCGTGCAGGCCCATCGTGATCGCCTCGGTGTGGTCGCCGGGGGGATCGGCCACGGTCATGCCACCGGACCCGTGATGCCATGCCGTTGCAGCCAGAGTTCGAGCAGGGCGATCTGCCACAGTTCGTTGCCGCGCAGCGGGGTCAGCTTACTGTTGGGGTCGGCCAGCAGGGCGTCGACGGCCTCGGTACGGAACAGGCCGCGCTCCTTGGCCACCGGCGCATACAGCGCGTCGCGCACCATGTCGAGGTAGGGCCCCTCCAGGTGGGTCAGCGCCGGGACCGGGAAGTAACCCTTGGGCCGGTCGATGACCGCCGAGGGAATCACCCGCCGCGCGGCCTGTTTGAGGACGCCCTTGCCCTCGTGCGCGATCTTCAGCTGCGGGGGGCAGGTCGCCGCCAGCTCGACGAGCTCGTGGTCGAGGAACGGCACCCTGCCCTCCAGACCCCAGGCCATGGTCATGTTGTCGACCCGCTTCACCGGGTCGTCCACCAGCATCACGGTGGTGTCGAGCCGCAGCGCGCGATCGACGCCGGTCTCGGCACCGGCGCGCGCGAAGTGCTCGGTGACGAAGCGCTCGCTGGGGTCGCCCGGGGCCATGATGCCCGGCCCCAGCAGGCCCGCCAGCTCCGCCGGGTCGCGGTCGAAGAAGGCGCCGCGATACTCGGCGACCGCCCCTTCCAGCGACGCCGCGGCCGGTGAGCCCATCGGCGGGTACCAGTGGTAGCCGGCGAACACCTCGTCGGCCCCCTGGCCCGACTGCACGACCTTGACGTGGCGGGCCACTTCCTGACTGAGCAGATAGAAGGCGACGCAGTCGTGGCTGACCATCGGCTCGCTCATCGCGCCGATCGCGCCGTCGAGCGCGGGCAGCATCCGGTCGGTTCCGATGCGGATCTGATGGTGGTCGGTTTCGAAGCGCTTCGCGATGATGTCCGACCATTGGAACTCGTCGCCCTCGACGCCACCGGCCGCCTCGAAGCCGATGGAGAACGTCATCAGGCCGTGCTGGCCCGCCTCGGCGAGGAGGCCGACGATCAGGCTGGAGTCGACCCCGCCGGACAACAGGCAGCCGACCGGCACGTCGGCGACCAGCCGGCGCTTGACGGCGACGCGGAGCGCGTCGAGCACCGCCTCTTCCCAGTCGGTTTCCGACCAGCCGGCGCGGTCGTCGTGCCGGGTGAAGTCCGGGGTCCAGTACGTGGTGGTGGTGCGCCGGCCGTCGGGCTCGATGGCGATCAGCGACGCCGGCGGCACCTTGCGGACCCCCCGCAGGATGGTCAGCGGCGCGGGCACCACCGAGTGGAACGTCATGTAGTGGTGCAGCGCGATGGGGTCGATGCGGGTGTCCACGCCGCCGCCCGCCAACAGCGCCGGCAGGGCCGAGGCGAACCGGATCCGGTGGGCGTCCTCCGTCAGGTAGAGCGGCTTGATCCCCAGCCGGTCGCGACCGAGCAGCACCCGGCCGCTGTCGCGCTCGACGATGGCAAACGCGAACATGCCGTGCAGGTGGCTGACGAAGTCGTCGCCCCACCGGTGGTAGGCCTTGAGCAGGACCTCGGTGTCACTGTGCGAGAAGAACCGGTAGCCGTGCCCGGTGAGTTCGCTGCGCAGCTCCTTGTAGTTGTAAACGCAGCCGTTGAAGGCGATGGACAGACCCAGCTCCGAGTCGACCATCGGCTGGGCGCCGGCCTCGCTGAGGTCGATGATTTTGAGGCGACGATGTCCGAGCGCGACACGGCCCTGTGACCAGGCACCGGACGCGTCCGGGCCCCTTGGGGTCATCACGGCGGCCATTGCCGACACCGCTGCTACATCGGGGACCCGCCCGTCGAGCCGTACCTCCCCGGTGACTCCGCACACTCCTTGGACCATACCGAAGGCGGTCGCGGCGCGCCCGTACGGCCACTGTGAAATGGATCGGCGGCGTCCGCCCGGGATTTGCCACCCGCGGGATCGGATTTGGGGCGCGGTGAGCCCCGCGACGGTTAAATCTTGGTTGCGGTGTGTTCTCGCCGTCGGAACGCTCCCGGGCCGGTCGCGACGTCCGCCCCCGCGGGTTCCGCCCGTGGGCCGGCCCCCGGACCGCTGCCTCCTGATGAAACCGACTGCCGTGCAACAGGTTCCGATCTCCATCCTGAGGCGGCCGTCCGGCGCACCCGGCCTTGAACCGCCAACCGACCCCGCGGTGCGAGACGAATTGTGTGAGCTGCGCGGTTAGCTCCGGCGAGAAACACGCCTCGGTTCTGGTTAACGTTCAGCCACCACTGGCAACCACGGCCCGGCCGCAGATTGAGGAAGACCTTGACACGAAAGAATGCGCATCGCGGGACTTGGCCAGCGCTCGGCGCGGTCGCCCTCGCATCCGCCGCGGTGCTTTTCGCCGCGCCGGCGTCCGCCGATCCGAACGACGATTCGTTCATCGCGGAGATTCAGCGACACGGAGTCGTCGTCACCGACCGGGGCGCCGCGATCGCCGCCGGACACAACATGTGCGCCGGACTCGACAAGGGCAGGACGCCGAGCTCGCTGGTGATGGGCGTCGCCAGGGCCACGGATCTGTCGGCCCACGAGGCCGCCTTCCTGCTCGGCGCCTCGGTGGCGTCCTATTGCCCCCAGCACAAGGCCAGCGTCGGCGCGTCGTCCTCCTGAGCCACCGCGTCGAATTCGCTAACCGGCGCGCTCCCCGGACACCTTGTCCTCCCGCGACGCCGCCGCGCGCTGAGCATCCTGGGCCAGCTCGAGCCGGCGCTCGGCGAGCACCAGCAAACGCCTGAGCCGCTGTCCGTACAGACCCACCGACTCGCTGGTCAACATGTCGTCATGCCCGCACTCGACCGAGTACATGAGGATCTCGCCGGACACGTGCGGCCGCCAGGACCGCGACAGGAAGGCGCTGCGGTCGCCCCCGTCCTGCGCGGCGGAGAAGACGGTGATGTCCCCGGTGAACACGCCGGGCCGGTGAGCTCGGTAGCGTTCGACGTTCTTGCGGAGGTTGTCGGCGAGGAGGTCGAACAGCCGCCCGGATCGGGAGGCCTCCGGCAGCTGGCCCGCACCGAGGGCCTCTTCCGGCGGGGCCGCCCCGTCGTCCATGGTGGGTTGGGCGTCGAGCAGGATCAGCCGGGCGACCACGCACCCGCGCCGCTGCAGCTCGACCGCCACTGCGTGTGCGACGACCCCGCCGAACGACCAGCCGAGCAGGTTGTAGGGCCCGGACGGGTAGGCCTCCTGCAGCCTGTCGGCGTAGACCTCCGCCATCTCCCGGATCGACCGCGGTTCGCGTTCGGCGCCCGCACGCACCTGTTGGATCCCGATGATCGAGCAGTCCAGGTAGGTGCCGAGCACCTGGTACGGCCAGCTCACACCGCCCGCGGGGTGAATGCAGAACACCGGGATGCCCGCGCCCCGCTTGAGGGTCTGCACCGGAACGACGTCCTGGCCGGACGAGGTGTCCGTGGCCAGTCGCCGGCTCAGGCTTCGCACCGAGGGCGCGTCGAACAGGGTGCGCACCGCGAGGTCGACCGACAGGTCGGCGTTGATGGTGGCGATCAACCGCATCGCGGAGATGCTGTCGCCGCCCAGGTCGAAGAAGGAGTCGTCGACGCCCACCCGCTCGACGCCGAGCACCCGGGCGAAGACGCCGGTCAGGATCTCCTCGGTGGCGTTCGACGGGGCCCGGTACGCGCCGCCGGTGTATTCCGGTGCCGGCAGTGCGCGGGTGTCGAGTTTGCCGTTCGGTGTCAGCGGCAGCGCGTCGAGCCCCAGCACGGCGCTGGGCACCATGTAGACCGGTAGGCGTCCGGCCAGCGTGGTGCGCGCCTCGGCGGGGTCGGCGGTCCCGGTGATGTAGCCGACCAGCCGCTTGTCGCCGGGGCGGTCCTCGCGGGCGATCACCACCGCCTGGTCGACGCCGTCCAGCCGGACCAGCGCGGCCTGGACCTCACCCAGTTCGATGCGGTAGCCGCGGATCTTGACCTGCTCGTCGGCGCGGCCCACGTAGACCAGCTGCCCGTCGGCGCCCCATCGCACCAGGTCACCGGTGCGATACATCCGTGTGCCGGGTTCGCCGAACGGGCAGGCCACGAACCGCGACCCGGTCAGCCCGGGCCGCCCGAGGTAGCCGGTGGCCACCCCGGTGCCCGCCGCGTACAACTCGCCGACCACCCCGGGCGGCACCGGCCGCAACCAGGCGTCGAGCACGAACAACCCGGCGCCGGCCACCGGCGAGCCGATCGGTGGCGCCCCCGACCCCGCGTTGAGCGGGGCGCTGATCGCCACGCACATCGTGGTCTCGGTGGGGCCGTAGGCGTTGACCATCACCCGGCCCGGCGCCCAGCGATCGACCACTTCGGCGGGGCAGGCCTCCCCCGCCATCACCAGTGCCACGCCCTCGAGGCCGGCCGGGTCCAGCATCGCCACCGCCGACGGGGTCTGGGTCAACACGCTGACCCCTTCATCGACCAGCAGGGCGCCGAAGTCCCGCGGTGAGCGCACCACCGCCTCGGGCACCACCACGACGCGCCCGCCGCGCAGCAGCGGGGCGAAGATCTCCCACACCGACACGTCGAAGGCATACGAGTGGCATTGGGTCCAGACACCGGGGGCGGGCAGGCCGGCGTCGAGCGAGCCGATCAGCCGGGTCACGTTCTGATGGGTGACCGCCACGCCCTTGGGCACGCCGGTGGTGCCCGACGTGTAGATGAGGTAGGCGACACCGTCCGCCGCCGGCACCGGCAACGCGGTGTCCGGGCAGCCGCCGATTCGCGGGTCTTCGATGTCGATGACCCGGACGTCGCACCCGTCCAGCCGCGACCGCAATCCCCCGGTGGTGACCGCGGCGACCGGCACGGCATCCCCGACCATGAAGCCGATGCGGGAGACCGGGGCGGCCGGGTCGACCGGCAGGTACGCCGCTCCCGTCTTGAGCACCGCGAGGATGGCCACGATCGCCTGCGCCGAACGCGAAAACAGCAGCGCCACAGACTGCCCGGGGCCGGCGCCCTCCGCGGCCAGCAGATGGGCCAATCGGTTCGCCGCCTCGTCCAACTCCCGGTAGGTCATGGACACGTCGGTCCAGCTGATCGCCACCGCGTCCGGGCGGTGCGCGACCTGCGCGGCGAACAGGTCCACGATCGACGCCGGCGCCGGCTCCGGCCGGGTCAGCGCCGCCCGATTGCCGATCGCGTCCAGCCGGGCGTGTTCGGGCCCGTCGAGCAGGTCGACCGAGGAGAGCCGCCGGGCCGGGTCGGTGGTCATCGCCACCAGCACCCGCTCCAGCCGGTCGGTCAGCGCCCCGATGGTGCGCCGGTCGAACACGTCCGCGTCGTATTCCACGCGGAGGCCGAGCCGGTCGCCGGACAGGGCGGCTTGCATCGTCAGCGGGTAGTGGTTGCGCTCGAAGACGTCGAAGTCGGTGATGGACAGCTCGTGGTTGACCGCCATCGCGGACGTTTCCAGCGGGTAGTTCTCGTAGGCGAACAGCGTGTCGAACAGCTTCTCGTGGCCGGTCAGCCGGTGGATTTCGCTGAGCGACAGGTGCTCGTGCTCGAGGGTGTCGGTGTGCGCGCCCTGAAGCTGGTCCAGCAGGTCCGCCGTGGTTGTTGCCGGGGTGATGTGCGCGCGCACCGGGATCGTGTTGATCAGCAGGCCCACCATCGACTCGGCCCCGGCCACCTCGGCCGGCCGGCCCGAGACCGTGGTGCCGAACGCGACGTCGTGATTGCCCGTCAGCCAGATCAGCAGCTGCGCCCACGCGGCTTGCAGCACGGTGCTGACCGTGGTCTGGCGGGAGCGGGCCAGCTCGGCGATCGCCCGGGTGGTGTCGGCCGAGACCGCGAACGTCTCGAGGCCCCGGGCGCCGGGCTCCAGGTGGTGCGGTGGCGCGACGAGCGTCGGGGTGTCGAAGCCGGCGAGCACCTCGCCCCACGCGGACCGCGCGGCGTCCAGGTCGCGTTCGGCCAGCCACGTGACGAATCCGCGATACGGCGGCGGCGGGGCCAACCGCTGCCCGGTGAGGCTGGCGAAGGTCTCGTTCACCAGGATCGGCACCGACCAGCCGTCCAGCACGATGTGGTGAATGGTGAGCACCAGCCGGTGCCGGTTGGCCGCGGTGCGGATCATGGCGACCCGGAAGGCGGGTTGATGGGCGACGTCGTAGACCGCGGCGCGTTCGGCGGCGCACAGGTCCCGGAGGCGGTCGTCCTGGCCCTCGCCGTCGCCCCCGCCTTCGGCGAGTTCGACGTACCGCCATGCCATCGCCGGGTTCGCGGGGACGATCTGCACCGGTTCGTCGGGCCGGTCCCAGAACCGGGCGACCAGGTGCGGATGCCGGTTCACCACGGTCTGCACGGCATCGCGCAGCCGGTCACGATCGAGCGGGCCGACGACGCCGATGTCCAGCTGCACCACATACAGGTCGCCGGAATCCTGGCCGCCCCGCGTGGTGGTGGCGTGGAAGAGCAGTCCCTGCTGCAACGGTGTCAGCGGTAGCACGTCGGCGATCGGGGCTTGCCGCTCGAGCTCGTCGATCTGCTGCTGGGTCAACCGGGCCGGCAGAATGTCCGACGGGGTCAGCCCGCCCCCGCCGGATCGCACGAGGGCGCAGATGCCGGTCAGCGCCTCGAACCAGAGCCGGCTCAGCCGGGTCACCTGCGCGCGGTCCAGCACCGACGGAGCCCACGTCCAGTTGGCGTGCAGCTGCGGGCCGTCCTCGGTGTCGGCGGTGCCCGCGTTGAGGTCCACGGTGTGCATCAGCGGCATGGGCACCGCCGTGCTGGTGCCGGTCACCGAGGAGCCGTCCCGGGAGATCCGCCACAACTCGTCGGACAGCTCGGCCGCGGCGCCGCCCAACCGGCCCAGGTAGTTGAAGCCGATCGTCGGGTCGGGGCCATCCAGGCCGGCCTCGGTGTTCAGGTAGCGCAGCAGCCCGTAGGTCAACGGGTCGGGCAGCGCCCGGAGCTGTTCCTTGGCGTCCTTGAGCACCGCGCTCAACGCCGGGTCACCGGAAAGCACACGCTCCCAAGGCAATTCGCCCACCGTCAAGGAGACCGGGTATTTGGTGGTGAACCAGCCGACGGTGCGCGACAGGTCGACTCCGGGCGCGAGTTCCTCGTGGCGGCCGTGGCCCTCGACATCGATGCCGATCGGCGCGACTTGGGCAGGGTCGGGGCCCAGGAACTCCGTCCAGGCCAGGGCGTAGCCGATCAACAGGATGTCGTTGACGCCGGCATGGAACGCCGCTGGCGCCTCCCCGAGCAGCGTGCGGGTGGTCTCCGCGTCGAGCTGCACCGAGAGGTGCTCGGCGGTCTCGTACGTGTCGGTCTCGGGGTGCACGGCCGGCAGCGCGGGCGGGGTGGCCGCAATCCGCCTCCAGGCGTCGGCCCGCTCGACCACCGCCGGGGTGTGCGCGTGCTCGCTGAGCAGGGCGGCCCAGCGGGCGAACGACGTTCCACCCGGCGGCAACGCCACCGGCTGGTCGCCCCGATGCTGCGCCCAAGCGATGTTCAAGTCCTCCAACAGGATTCGCCAGGACACACCGTCGACGGCCAGGTGGTGGATGATCAGCACCAGTTGGCGGGTGGAGGCCGCCCATAGCGCGCTCAGCATCGCTCCTTCGGCCGGGTTCAGCCGCGACCGCGCCTCGAGCACCGCCGCGGCGGACAACACCTCCACGGTGTGCAGGCAGTCGGCGGCGTCCACCGCACCCGGCTCGGGCACCGTCAGCGACCACCCGTCCTCGACACGCAGCCGCAGCATGGCGTGCCGATCCAGCACGGCCTGCAACACCGCCAGCACGTCGGCCTCGTCGGTCCCCGCGGGCGCCTCCACGACCATGGTCTGGTTGAACTGGTCGACCGGGCCCTGCACGCCCTGCAACCACCGGATGATCGGCGTTGCGGGCAGTTCTCCGGTGCCCTCGTCGGTCACGCCGTCGTCGCCGTCGGCCGTTCCGACCACGCGGGCCAGTCGGGCGACGGTCTGCTCGACGAAGATGTCGCGGGTCCGGCACGTCAGGCCGGCGGCGCGGGCCCGCGTCACCACCTGCATCGAGGAGATGCTGTCGCCGCCCAGGTCGAAGAAGGAGTCGTCGACGCCCACCCGCTCGACACCGAGCACCTGGGCGTAGATCCCGGTCAGGATCTCCTCGACGGGATTGCCCGGGGCGCGATAGCGATCGGCGTCGGAGTACTCCGGCGCGGGCAGGGCGCGGACGTCGAGCTTGCCGTTGGCTGTCAGCGGCAGCGCGTCGAGCGCAACCACGGCGGCCGGCACCATGTACGCGGGCAGCCGTTCGGACAGGGCGGTACGGAGCTCGGCCGGGTCCGCCGACCCGGTGACGTAGCCGACCAGGCGCTTCTCGCCGGGCCGGTCCTCACGGGCGACGACGGCCGCCTGACGCACCCCGCGGAGCTCGGCCAGCGCCGCCTGGATCTCGCCGAGTTCGATGCGGTAGCCGCGGATCTTGACCTGGTCATCGGCGCGGCCCAGGTACTGCAGCCGCCCGTCGGCGCCCCAGCAGACCAGGTCGCCGGTGCGATACATCCGTGCCCCCGGCCCGCCGAACGGGCAGGCCACGAACCGCGACGCCGTCAGCGCTGCGCGCCGCCAGTACCCGCGCGCCAGTCCGGCCCCGGCCACGTACAGCTCGCCGACCACCCCGGGCGGCACCGGCCGCAGGGACTCGTCGAGGACGAACAACGCCGCGCCGGCCACCGGGGAGCCGATCGGCACCACCGGGGAACCGGGGTCGAGGGCTGCGCTGATCGCCGCGTACACCGTGGTCTCGGTGGGGCCGTAGGCGTTGATCATCAGGCGGCCGGGCGCCCACCGGTCGACCAGGTCCGTCGGGCAGGCCTCGCCGGCGACGACCAGGGCGGCCGACTCCAAGCCCTGCGGGTCCAACATGGCTGCGGCAGAAGGGGTTTGGCTCAGGACGGTGACGCGCTCCGCGATCAGCAGGGCGTGCAGGTCCTCCGGGGACCGGACCACCGCGTCGGGGACCACCACCAGGCGCCCCCCGCGCAGCAGCGCGCCGAAGATCTCCCAGACCGACACGTCGAAGCCGTAGGAGTGCCACTGCGACCACACCCCGGCGTCCGGCAGGCTGGCGTCCACCGACGCCATCAGCTGCGTCACGTTGCGGTGGCTCACCGCCACGCCCTTGGGCAGTCCGGTCGTCCCCGAGGTGTAGATGAGGTAGGCGATGTCCTCCGCGCTGGGCCCGGGCAGGGCGGTGGCGGGCTGGGCCTCGACGGCGGGATCGTCCACGTCGATGACCGCCACGTCGTGGCCGTCCAGCCGGTGGGCCAGGTCGGCGGTGGTGGCCACCGCCACGGGGGCGGCGTCGGTGAGCATGAAGCCGATGCGGGCCGCCGGGTGGGCGGGGTCGATGGGCAGGTAGGCCGCGCCGGTCTTGAGCACGGCGAGGATCGCCACGATCGCCTCGGCCGAACGCGAAAACATCAGTGCCACAACCTCGCCCGGGCCCGCACCGGTGCCGATCAACGCATGCGCCAACCGGTTCGACGCCTCGTCCAGCTCCCGATACGTCCACGACCACTGACCGCAACCGAGCGCCGGCGTATCCGGCGTGCGCGCCACCTGCGCGGCGAACGCTTCGGGAATCGACATCGGCGCGGTAACTGGTGCGGTCAGCGCCGCCCGGTTGCCGATCTCGTCGAGGCGGGCATGCTCGGCCGCGTCGAGCAGGTCGACCGACGAGACGGAGCGGCCGGGATCCGTGGTCATCGTCGCCAGCACCCGCTGCAACCGTCCGACCAGTGTCTCGATGCTCTCCGCGTCGAACACGTCGGTGCGGAACTCCAGCCGCCCGCCGATTCCGGCGGGCTCGTTGGCCTCGGTCCAGCGCTCGGCCAGCGAGAACGTCAGGTCCATGCGGGCGACCTGAGTGTCCAGCGGCATCGAGCTGACCCGAACGTCGCCCAGCGCCAGTCCGGTCGCGGGGTCGTTGTCCTGCCCACCGAAGTTCTGCCAGGCCAGCATCACCTGGATCAGCGGGTGATGGGTCAGGCTCCGGGTCGGGTTGACCCGCTCCACCAGCACCTCGAACGGAACGTCCTGATGTTCGAAGGCCTCCAGGCTACGGGTGCGCACCCGGTCCAACAGGTCGGCGAAGGTGGGATCGCCGCCTAGCTCTTTCAGGTCGACCCGCAGCACCAGGGTGTTGACGAAGAACCCGACCAAGTCGTCGAGCGCGGGGTCGCGGCGTCCGGCGATCGGGAAGCCCACCGCCACATCGCTGCTCGCGCCGACCTTGGACAGCAGCACCGCCAGCGCCGCCTGCACCACCATGAAGCTGGTCGCATTGTGCTCGCGGGCGACCGCGGTGACCTGCTGCTGCAAGTCGGCGGGCCAGTCGATCGCCACCGTGGCCCCACGCTGGTCGGCGACCTGCGGGTAGGGCCGGTCGGTGGGCAGCTGCAACCGCTCCGGCATGCCGGCCAGGGCTTCTTCCCAATAGGCCAGCTGGGCGGCGATGCGGCTGTCGCTGTCCTTCAGGTCGCCGAACTGCGCGCGCTGCCACAGCGTGTAATCCACGTATTGGACCGGCAATTCGGGCCACTGCGGGGGCTCCCCCACGCAGCGGGCGGCGTACGCGATGCCCAGATCGGCGGCCAGCGGCCGCAACGACCAACCGTCGGCGGCGATGTGATGGACGACAGCCACCAACACATGGTCGTCGCCGGCCACGCGGAAAAGCGAGGCGCGCAACGGGATATCGGTGGCCAGGTCGAACGTCTCGCGGGCCGCGGCCTTGACGGCCTCGTCCAGTCGACTCGCCGACCAGTCAGCCGCGTCGATGAACCGCCAGCCGAAGTCGGCCCGCTCGGCGGGGATGACCACCTGCTGTGGCGTGCCCTCGGGTGCGGCGAACACGGTCCGCAGGCTCTCGTGGCGGGCCACCACGTCGGCCAGCGCCGCCCCGAGCGCCTGCGCGTCGAGCCGACCACGCAGGCGCATGGCGGCGGCCATGTTGTAAACCGGTGACGGGCCCTGCAATTGGTCGAGGAACCACAACCGGCTCTGGGCGAACGACAGCGGAACCACCGCCGGTCTGGGGCCGGCCACCAGCGGCGCGAGGCCTCCCGCGCCCTCGCCGACCCGGGGTGCCAATTGGGCGATGGTGGGCGCTTCGAAGATGGCGCGCACCGAGAGGTACTTGTCGAGGTCGGTGTTGACCGCGGCGATCACGCGCATCGCCGAAATGCTGTCTCCGCCGAGGTCGAAGAACGATTGGTCGATGCCGACCCGCTCGACGCCGAGCACCTGTCCGTAGATGCCGGCCAGGATCTCCTCGGTGGGATTGGTCGGGGCGCGGTAGCCGGAGTTGGTGTATTCGGGTGCGGGCAGGGCGCGGGTGTCGAGTTTGCCGTTGAGGGTGACGGGCAGGGTGTCGAGGGTGACGAG